>NZ_JBHYIG010000547.1:0-1047 GCF_042740015.1 Streptomyces sp. NPDC059037 | reverse complement strand
GCGCGGGCGCGGGGGGGCCGGGGGGCGGCCGGCCGCGCGCGCCCCGCCACCCCCCCCCCCCCCCCTCGAAGGTGCCTAGCCCGAGAGGGCCTCAGGCGAAGACGGCCAGGCTCTTGGCCTTGCCCTTCAGCTCCTCGGCCAGGACCAGGAAGCGGCCCTCCGGATCGAACACGGCAACGGGGCCCGCACCGGCGTACTCACCGGGCATCTCGATCCGCACGCCGTTGAGCAGCAGCTTCGACCGCTTCTCGTCGACGTCCCAGCGCGGGAACGCGGCGGCGGCCGCGTCCGCCACCGGCATCACCGTCAGCTCCTCCTGGAGCTGGTCGATGGTCTTCGCCGAGTCGAGCTTGTACGGCCCGACGCGGGTGCGCCGCAGCGCCGTCAGATGGCCGCCGACCCCGAGGTCCGCCCCGAGGTCGCGGGCCAGGGCACGGATGTACGTCCCGGACGAGCAGACCACCGACACGACCAGGTCGAGTACGGGGGTGCCGTCATCGGCGGCGGCGTCCCTGACGTCGTACACGGTGAACGAGGAGATCTTCACGGGCCTTGCCGGGATCTCGAAGTCCTCGCCCTTGCGGGCCCGCGCGTACGACCGCTTGCCGTCGATCTTGATGGCGCTGACCTTCGACGGCACCTGCATGATGTCGCCGGACAGCTTGGCGATCCCCGCGTCGATGGCGTCCCGCCTGATCCGCGAGGCGTCGGCGGACGAGGTGATCTCCCCCTCGGCGTCGTCCGTGACCGTGTTCTGGCCGAGCCGGATCGTGCCGAGGTACTCCTTCTCCGTCAGCGCGAGATGGCCCAGGAGCTTGGTGGCCCGCTCGACGCCGAGGACCAGGACACCCGTCGCCATCGGGTCGAGGGTGCCCGCGTGGCCGACGCGGCGGGTCTTGGCGATCCCGCGCATCTTGGCGACCACGTCATGCGAAGTGAAGCCGGACGGCTTGTCGACGATGACAAGTCCGGTCCCGCGGCGGGTTGTGGTGTTTGGGAATTATAGGGCGCGCCGTGCACCGCGTGACCGGGCGTGGGGGAAAGGGG
>NZ_JBHYIG010000546.1:0-1062 GCF_042740015.1 Streptomyces sp. NPDC059037 | reverse complement strand
GCTGATCAACGCAGCTCGAACCGGGGCCGGTCGTGGGGAGCTAAAACCCGTCGATCGGCCCCGGCCGTTCCGTGTACGGTTCTTGTGTCCCTGCCAAGCGGTTGGCGGGGCACGAACCCGAACCGGCGGGACATCCGGACATTCATGTATGTGGGGACACTGTCCTTCGATCTGCTCCTCGGCGACGTTCGCTCGCTGAAGGAGAAGCGCTCCGTCGTCCGCCCGATCGTCGCCGAACTCCAGCGCAAGTACGCGGTGAGTGCGGCGGAGACCGGGAACCAGGACCTCCATCGCAGGGCCGAGATCGGCCTGGCGATCGTCTCCGGGGAGACGGGGCACCTCACCGACGTACTGGACCGGTGCGAGCGCCTGGTCGCCGCCCGTCCGGAGGTGGAGCTGCTCTCCGTTCGACGCAGGCTCCACAGCGACGAAGACTGATTGCACAGCAAGGCGAAGAAGGAGACGGAGCAGTGGCCGACAACGCGCGCGCGAAAAGGCTGGCGGACCTCATCCGAGAGGTGGTTGCCCAGAAGCTGCAGCGCGGGATCAAGGACCCGCGGCTCGGTACGCATGTGACCATCACGGACACCCGGGTCACGGGTGACCTGCGGGAGGCGACCGTCTTCTACACGGTCCACGGAGACGACGAGGACCGCGCGGCAGCCGCCGCGGGCCTGGAGAGCGCCAAGGGCGTCCTCCGTTCGGCGGTCGGCGCGGCGGCGGGCGTGAAGTTCACCCCGAGCCTCGCCTTCGTGGCGGACGCGCTGCCGGACAACGCGAAGGCCATCGAGGACCTCCTCGACAAGGCCCGGATCTCGGACGAGAAGGTGCGCGAGGTGTCCGCGGGCGCCGAGTTCGCCGGCGACGCGGACCCGTACCGCAAGCCCGAGGACGACGAGGACGGCGACGCCTCTTCATGAGCAACACCAGCAACAGGACGCCGGGCGGACGTTTGATCGTCGACAAACCGGCCCGCGTGACATCGCATTTAGTGGTGGGCCACATTGGCGGGGTCGCCAAAACCCCCCCCCGCGGGCCCCCCCGCCCCCCCCCCCCCCAGGC
>NZ_JBHYIG010000545.1:0-1074 GCF_042740015.1 Streptomyces sp. NPDC059037 | reverse complement strand
CTCTACGCCCACACAAAATGGGGGGGTGTCCTGTCGCAGGGTTAGGCCCGCTCCGGCGGGGCCCCCAACACGCGCGCCTCGTCTGAGCGGCTGACAGGTCAGTCGCGCCGCGGGAGCAGAGACGCTCGGCCCATCGCTACCGCCTCGAAGCGCGGAACGTCGTCGCCCAGGTCGAGCACGGCCATCGCATCGGCTGAGCCGTCCCGGTCGAAGATCTCCTGACGGACCGGCATCCCATCGAGCAGTGCCTGCTCCGAGTGCCGGAAGCAGTAGCGCCCGGCGGCGCACAGCGTCTCCTGGGCCGGATCGAGCACCGAGAGCACCCGCGCGGTGTGCACCCGCTGCGCCTCGCGCGCATGCGCCAAGTCGTCGGGGTGCCAGCCACGGCCGTCGCCGAGCCGCTGGATCAACCCCGGGACCGCCAGCGCCTCGTGGGCGAGCACCACATCAGGGCTTGCCCCGGCGTCCAGAAGACCCGCTGCCTGCTCGTCCGTGGGCAGCTCAGCCTCCCACCACGTCCGGCCCGGCATCCGCACGCACCGGTCGATACTCGCGGCCCCTGCCAGCCGGCCGACGGAGTGCTGGTCGGCGCGCACGAGACTGGAGCGGGGGAGGAGCGCCAGGTGCGGTCCCATCCAGAAGACCCGGAGCCGTTGCGCGACAACGTGTCGATTACGTCGTAGTTCTCGTGGTTGCCCAACACGACGTGCAGGCGCACGCCCAGCAGGGCGAGCTGCTCGTTCAAAGCCTCCAGAGCCCGGATTGGATCTCGCTGCGCATGCCGCGCCAGATCATCCCAAAGTCGCCCCGCTGCACGAACGAGTTGCAGCCTCTCGACGTCGGCGTCACCACTGCGTCGTGCAAGAACCGGGCGTTGCCATGGACATCGCCGATCAGGCCCACCTGATCTCCCAGCTGCACGATGTCGTTCATCGTCCTCATCACAGCCTTCTGTTGTCGCTGTCGTGAGAAGGCAGCAGCCCGGGCCCCCCGGGGGGGGGCCCCCCGCTGGGGGGAGAGAGAGGTTGGGGGGGGCGGGTGACACACCACAAAAATCTCTAATATAGCACCCCC
>NZ_JBHYIG010000544.1:0-1083 GCF_042740015.1 Streptomyces sp. NPDC059037 | reverse complement strand
CTGGGCGCCTCTCGGGGGCGCGGTGCCTGCGTGTCTGTCCCTGGCGGCGTGCGGGGCGCGCGCGCGCCACCCCCCCCCCGCCCGCCCCCCCCCCCCCCCTCCCTTTTCCCGTCAGCTTCCCGTCAGTTTCCCGTCACGCCGTACGCAGCCCGAGCCGCTCGAGCTCCGCCTCCGCGAGGGCGTCCAGGGTCGCCGGGTCGGCGTTGCGCCAGCCCTCGGCGAGGCTGCCGGGAGTCGCGTCCGGGATGGCGTCGGCGGTGGCGGCCACCTCGTCCAGGGGGCGCAGCAGCGAGCGCAGGGCGAGCAGCTCGCGGCCGTCGTCGCTCGCCGCCAGCTCGTGGGCGGCCGCCGCCTGCCGGGTCCAGCGCAGCCGGCGGGGGAGCCAGCTGCCCAGGACGAGGCCGACGGGTACGAGGAAGACGGCGACGGCGCCCGCGGTCACCGCCGCGCGGACGATCACCGGGTCGCCGGTGTCGGCGGCGTTCGCGACGCCCCGCAGCGCGTCGTCGACCCGGTGGCCGACCAGGGGCAGCCGGGCGGCGGGTGAGCCGGGGGCGGGCGCCGAGGCGGCGGATCCGGCCGCTGGGAAGGCGAACTTGCAGGCCAGCCGGTACGTGACGACGGCGGCGGTGGACCAGAACGCGATCCAGAGCAGGATCGCGCCGTCGCCGGCGATCTGGCGGGCTCGGAGGTCGTAATTCTGGGCATACCACATGGTCCGATTTGACCCTTGGCGCGCGGAACACGGGGGCAGCCGCGCCGGGTTGGGGGCCCGGCGTCGCCGAGACGGTCGAGTGCGGACCCCCCGGCCGGCGTCCCGGTCTGCCGTTTGAGCAATAAACCAAATACCCCCCAACGTGCGCGAAATCACTGAATTCGTGACATACGCCCGATGGATCGGGCCGAAAGACCTTGGATGATGGAGAGCATGCACGACCTGTCCGCCGCCCAGGCGATCCGCCAGGCGACGGCCACGGGCCGTCGCCGCACGGCGCGCTGGGCGCCGGCCCCCCCGGCCCCGGACGCGCGCACCCCGCAGAGCAGCCCGGCCCGGATTTGCCCGGTCAACCCCCGCCCCCCCGA
>NZ_JBHYIG010000543.1:0-1083 GCF_042740015.1 Streptomyces sp. NPDC059037 | reverse complement strand
CCCCCGCTGTAGCGGACGGGGGCGTACGGCCTTGGTCTTGTGTCTGTTCTTCCGTGTGTCCGTTCAGCGCCCACAGGCGGTGCGGCTACGTGGCGTTGGGGCCCCGGTGCTCGGCGGCGATTCCGAAACGATGCTGCCGGCCCGCGTCCGACGACGACGTGGAGCGCACCGACGAGACGGAGCTGACCACCTGCTCCTCGGCGGCGTCCGGAAGCTCCTGCAGTCGCTCCAGGTCGGCGGCGGAGACCAGGGCCACGAGCGGCTTGCCGTGCCGGGTGACGACCACGCGCTCACCGCCGTACACAACGCGGTTGATCAGATCGGCGAGCTCTGCTCGGGCTTGCGTCACCGGAATCTCGTAGGCCATGCCCCCAGCTTAACCGGCGCCCCGCACCGCCACAGGGGCGCGCACGGAGCGAATACGCCGCAGGTCAGAGGGTTTCACCCGGACCCGCTCCCTGCCTCTCCACCGAGAATTCGGCGCCCCGGCATGCGATCGTCGACGGGGGAACCCGTCGTGTGTCCGGCGATCCAGGAGAGGAGCCGCGTGATGCCCGCAGGGTCGAACAAGAAGCGCGAACGGCAGTACGAGCACATCAAGGAGAGCGCCGAGCAGCGAGGTGAGTCCACCCGCCGGGCGAAGGAGATCGCGGCCCGCACCGTGAACAAGGAACGCGCCCGCTCCGGCGAGTCGAAGACCGCCGGCAAGGTGTCCACGCGCGACCGGATGTCCGCGTCGGAGCGCGGCGGACACCGCTCGCACACCGGCGCCGAGGACCCCACCAGGGACCAGCTGTACGCGGAGGCGAAGAAGCGCAACATCGACGGCCGCTCCGCCATGAACAAGCAGGAGCTGAAGAAGGCGCTCGGCCGCTGATCACGCACTGGGACGCACTGGGACGCACTGCGGGCGGCTCGGTGAGAGCTACTCCCTGGGCAGCAGCGGCCCCAGCGGCCCGAGGTCCAGATTGAGATCCTCGGGCCCCCGGCCATATCGCTCGCGCACGTCGGTCATGCGGTCGGCGAGGAGCCAGTCTCGGATACACCACACCCAGCCCCCCAGACCAAGGCGGGGCGGGGTGT
>NZ_JBHYIG010000542.1:0-1095 GCF_042740015.1 Streptomyces sp. NPDC059037 | reverse complement strand
AATGAATTAGAGCGGTGAAAACGGGCAATCAATTGCCCTTCCAAAAATTCCACCACTTTTTTTGTTTGGTGGCTGCGATCATTTTTTGTGTCTCAAGGGACTCACGTAATGCAGCGGTGAGTGTCTCGTGCCTTTCTTGCTGTCTCTTTTCGAATTGCTCCATCCGTTCTGCCATGCGGCGGTTGAAGTCTTCCTGTCGCTTCATGAATTCAATCAAAGGATTGTCTTGTAGCGATGTAGCGGTATCCGATATGGTCAGTTTTGAACGATATAGGCTGGCTATATGCTTTACCGTTTCGTCGAGTGAGTGTCCATTGATTTTAGTCATTGTACATAGATACTCTAAAGTCTTTACGTCATCCTCGGTATAGAGTCGCCATCCTTTTGAGTCCTTATTGAATGAATACCCTTGTTCTTCAAGCATACTTGCATACTTGCGGACGGTCACAGGCTCTATACCGAGATGTTTTGCGACGTCTTTTGACGATAATTTAACTCCCATATCCATCACGAATCACCCCTTAAAAAGGGTTCGCTATAGCGAGGCTAAAGCCCTTTAAGTACTGCACCCTTTATTTGAGTTGTTTTGTAAAAGGGTGCAATTGAAAAGGAACGCTGCGTTACTAAATGAACGGAGAAAGTCAGTTATATCAAGGGGTTAAAGGCGATTTTTTAAGTTCGAGTTTGTTTTGGAGCGGAGAAAAAGAAAGAACCTATAAGTAAACCCTAGTATTCGTGCTCTGTTCTTTTGGGGTTGAATCTGACAAGAAAAGTAAGCCAAACGAAAGTGTAGAATGAACCCATCCTTTGAGTGTGCATCAAAACGGGCTTATTCATAATATGGCTAAAAATATCTGTGGTTACTCATGGATCACGGAGTGCCCAGTTATACGCACCAAATAAATTGGGGCGTACGGGCGGAAATGACCCGCAGGGGCTTTTGATAAAGAGGAGGGGGTAGTAATGCAAGAGATTGATTTTGAAACAGGGATGAAATATGTAAGAGCAACCCTTGGCTTTGAGGGTTTAGTGTTGACGGAAGGAGAGGAAAAGCTTTTAGAAAGGCGGTTTCATGGAGAAATCACAGAAGAAGAA
>NZ_JBHYIG010000541.1:0-1156 GCF_042740015.1 Streptomyces sp. NPDC059037 | reverse complement strand
CGCCGACTGCCCCCACGCAGCGCCACCTCGGTCCACCCCGCGCGGTGGTGTTCCCTGGTGGCGCGCCGGTGACGATCTAGGACAGTGGGCCGGTGCGGGCGCCGCCGCCGTGTCTGTCGGCCCGTGTGTGCCGGCCCGCGTCCGCCGGCCCGTTTGTCGACTCAGCCGGCGGCGGAGCTCTGGTCGTGCCGTACGGGGCTCTGCCGCCACTTCTCCTCGACGACCACCTGCCGCAGCCGCCAGCCGGCGTGCGTCCGCAGTGCCGCGAACGCGTACCGGCCGCCGCACACGAAGTCCGGCGCCGTGGATGCCGCCCCGTCGTCCCGCGCGAACCGCATGGGGTTCACATAGTCGGCCTGTACGTGGGCCGTGTCGCCGGTGTCCTGGTCCAGGGTCTCGAACCGGAGTCTGCGGTTGACGATCAGATGCTGGCGCATCGGGAAGAGCCGCATCGTGTCGGAGAGCCATCCGGCGATGTCGTCGGCGCCTCCCTCGATGCCGCCCGCCGAGCGGTAGTCCGCACGGCCGTCCGGAGCGAAGAGATTCCGGTAGGCGTCCCAGTCGCCGTCGTCGACGGTGACCGCGTACTCGGTGATCAGGGCATCGATGGCCAACCGGTCGAGCACGGCCGCGAGTTCCACACGCTGCGTCATCGGCTCAGTGTTGGGCACCGGGAGTGCGCAGCCAAGGGGCATGCAGGGACGAACCCTGGGGTTCAAGTGTGATGCGTCGTACGATGCACGGCAGTCGACCGCGCGGAGTACTGCGCAGAGGCGCGCGGAGGATCCGGGCAGGGGAGGTTCGGTGAACAACGAGAAGCGCATCGCGGCATACGAACGGCAGAGCGGCCGCAAGGAATTGACGGGCCGCCAGAAGCGCCGCATCGCGAAGAAGCAACGGCAGGGCAAGGGCTAGGCGGTACCGCGCCCGTAAGGGGCGCGGGGAAGTGCGCGACCAGCCCCCACCGGCCCGCGGATTCATCACCGCAATTCCCGCGGAGCGCTCAGCGCCGCCGTGAGCGAGGCCGGGTCGAGATCGACGACGAGTTCATCGCCCTCGCATCTCGCCGTCGATCCGCTCGGTCTCGTCGCGCCGCCCCCCCCCCCGCCCCCCGGGGGGGGGACGCCCCCAAGAACACACAAGAACCGCCCCACCG
>NZ_JBHYIG010000540.1:0-1166 GCF_042740015.1 Streptomyces sp. NPDC059037 | reverse complement strand
GGGGGGGGGGGGGGGGGGGGCCCCGTGACGGACGGCACCGCCCCCCCCCCAGCCCCCCGGGCCCGCGGAAATCAGCGATCGGCGTCCAGCGGACTGCGGTCGTCGTCCACGTCGACGACGTCGCCCGCGTCCGCCCCGTCCGTATCGTCGAGGTCATCGGACTCGTCCAGCTCCTCCACCGCCTCCAGCGCCAGCGCGGCCGCCGCCGCGACCTCAGCGTCGAGGTCCTCGTCGTCCAGTTCGTCGTCGAAGACGGTGCTGACGTCGAAGCGGCAGACGATCCGGTGCGGGTCCGCCTGGTCGAAGGGGAGCTCAAGCCACTCCCCCGGCTCGGCGGGCTCGTCGAGGGCGGTCACCCAGAGCGTGGAGTCGCCCTCCTCCAGGCCGAACTCCTTGTGCCGGGAGGCGATTTCGTCCGGTTCGAACTCGCCGAAGAGCACGCCGAGCGCGGCGTGCACGCTGCTGCCGGCCGCGACGGCGGCCGGACTCTCGCCCGCCACCGTGTCCGCGTCCAGATCCGCGACCCGCTGGGCCTGGGCGAGCAGCCGATGCGGCTCCGCCACGGTGTAGTCCCTGCGGATCAGCACGCTCAGCGCGTTCGGCTCCTCGGGCCCCTGGTACGGCGGCACGTCGCCGTCCGCGCCGGGGATCTCGAAGGGCGTGACCTCGTCGTAGCGGTCGTACAGCAGCTCGTCATAGGTCTCGGCCGCGGCGGCCAGCTCGTTGAACGCTTCGTAGACGGCCGGGTCGTCCTCCCCCGACCTGCGTTCGACCGCGGCAAGGTGGCGGTCGAGCGCGGTCTTGACCGCCTCGGCGGCGGCACGTACCTCGGCAGCGGTGGGCTGCGCAGCATCAGACATAGTGCAGACGCTATCCGTACCGGGCCTGTACTTGCACAATAGATGCGATGCCGGAATACGAATTTGTCGACGTGTATGTGCCACGCGGGGTCACCCGCAAGGAAACCACGCGTCTGCTGACAGACCACGCGGAGTACGGACACTGGGAGTTGGACCGCCTGAGCCTGCACTCGGACGGCAGCCGCAGGGTGCGGCTGAAGCGGCGGATCATCCGCCAGCTGCGGGCCACTTGGTAGCGCGAGACGGACACAGAGTGACCTGATACGTACGGAACGGAGTGGGGGGGGGCGCGGGGCGGGGGGCCGC
>NZ_JBHYIG010000539.1:0-1182 GCF_042740015.1 Streptomyces sp. NPDC059037 | reverse complement strand
TCTGTGGGGGGGGGGGGGGGCGCCCCCCCGCGGGGGCGCGGGGCTGTGACATGTGCGGCTCCGCCGCGTGGGCGCGACCAGCCACGACACAGCCGCAGACGGGCGACGGCACCTCGTGGCACTTCCCGCGGAGTGCGAGTGGTTCCGCGTGAAGACGACGAGCCGCAGCACCACGAACCGCGCGACCCCGGCCAGCGCGGAGGCGGACAGATAGACCACCTGCTCGAGCACCGCACCGGGCGCCGCCACCAGCAGCTGCAGGACCAGCATCGCCACGCAGGTCACCGCGTACGCGGCCGCCGCGGATCCGGCCGACTGCGCATGCTGGCGCCGGGTCGCGCGCCCGCCCGCTCCGAAGGTGAAGCGGGCGTGCAGCTCGGTGGCGAGCAGCGTGGAGGCCACCGTGATCAGGGCGTTGGCCAGGACCCAGGGAATCCAGGAGGAGAGACCCGCCACGGCGAAGCTGGAGGCGACCCCCACCCCGCCGCCGCAGAGCACGAAGCGCGCGAAGGCGGTGAAGGCGCCGGGCGCCGCCTGCTCCTGACTCTGTGCTGTCTCCATGATCCGACCCCCTGTATTGGCTGACTTGGCGAACCGAGCACTCCTCGGCCTGTGGGGCAGAGGAGTGCTCGGCTCGTGGCGTCATCATGGCACACGCATGGCACCATGGCGAGCCATTTATGGCGCAGCCCCATGCCGGCCATGGTGCAGCTGCCGGGTTGCAGTCACAGATATGCAGGTCGGCGACTTGGTGTCGCCCTAGTCCACGATGGCGCCACACGAGATGTTGATCTCGGTGGAGGTGATGGTGCACGCCCGGTCGGACGCCACGAAGGCCGCGGTGGCACCCACGTCGCTCAGCGTCGCCGTGCGGGGGAGGAGCGTCGCCTCCTGAAGGCCCGCGGCGATCTCCGCCGCCCCGGGAAAGCCCTCGGGCAGCGATTCGGGTACGCCTCCCGTCTTGAGGGTGACGACGCGAATGCCGGACGGGCCGAGTTCACAGGCCCACTGGCGGCGCAGCCCCTCGATGGCGTCGAGCGCGATCTTGAAGCCGCCGAGCCCCGGGAGCGTCTGCGGCCCGCCACCGCCGAACGCGAGGATCACTCCCGTACCGCGTGCGGTCATGTGGCGGGGCGCGGCCCGGGGGGGGTGGTAAAGCTGGGGCTTATAAAAAAAAGAAGA
>NZ_JBHYIG010000538.1:0-1198 GCF_042740015.1 Streptomyces sp. NPDC059037 | reverse complement strand
TTATCTGTAACCAGCTGAATTATATAAAGGGTTTTAGTTGCGGTTTTTTCTTTATTCTTTTTTGCCTTCCACTTTTAAAATCCCCCGCGCCAACGAAAAACCTGCGCTAAACGTTTCGCCGTTTTGATATTTACTTGCGGGAGATATTTCTGAATTAAATCCCCAATAAATTGAGCCTTTTCTTCATTGTCATATAAAACCCTCATGCCTGCATTTATTGCAATTAATAAATCTTTATATCTCCTTAAATCGGCTTTTCCTTCATATAGCAAAATCCATGAATTCATATCAGCCAGTCTAAGAGAATCAAAATTTCTCATAAATGCTTTATGCTGTTTCCTTTTATTATTGGGGACAACATGCATACTTATTGTTCCTATTTCAGCGGGAAGTTTAGCACCTAAAAAACCTCTTATAGATTCGATAAGATAATCAACGCTCACATGTCTGTAAGACCGTTTTAAGTCCTCTATCACATTTGCATCCATCATTGTGTCGGTTTTTTCTTTCCAGTAAATCATTAAATAGGGTTCAGTAGCTTGTCGGGCTTTTCTTTCAGCCGCTTTTCTTTTTCTTTCTTCAGCCTTCGCCCGCTTATTTAATTCTTTGTTATACCATTCATTAAATCGTGATTCGCTCCAATACCTTTTTGCGGAATGTTCGGAGACTTTAAATCCTAACCGTTTAATTAATTCAGATCGTTCATTTGCAATTAAACTACGACTCTTTTTCTTAACAATTTTATTTACTGTGGCAGGTTTATTTTTTAATTCCTTTATAACCTTTTTGTCAGTAATTCCGACTTTTTTCAAGGCAGCTATATTTTGTTTTTTCTGCTGTTTCTTCTTCAGCCGCTTTTTCTTCCCAATCAGTGACACCCCCTTTAAACACAAAAGTCACAGGGAAACGAATTTCCCTGTCAATTTAATATTTAAATGGCTTCTGCTTTTTGTGTCGGAATATAGCGAACAGAACCGCGTGACAGTTCGTCTTGTGCTTCAGCATGAAAATAGGAGACTATTGCAAGCATTTCTGAACGAGTGAAACTAATAATCTGTTGTGTATCGTCATCAAGCTTTTGAGCGAAACAATACATATTCTCCACTCTATCCTCTTTAATCTCTGTGCGGCGTTCTCCGTTGTCGAAAATCATTACGTTTTTATCCAAGTCTAGCAACCTCCGTATATAGTAATTTAA
>NZ_JBHYIG010000537.1:0-1198 GCF_042740015.1 Streptomyces sp. NPDC059037 | reverse complement strand
CCTTTAAGATCTGCTCTTTTTTATTTGATTATGTAATTTTTAATTCCCGGATGCCAGTAAGCCATTACCTCAAACGCTCCATTTGCAACCTCATCATCTTCTTCCTCAATCTTGACCAGATCGCCATCCTCCGCATCACCAAGGTTCAACTCTTTATGTATCTCTTTTAAAATGCCGCCGTACCCGATCAATCTACGGGCAGCCAGCGCATCATCCAAGTAAAGCACCGTGTTCAGATTGTCTTCTGTCACCTTATTGCCGCGCACAACATCCGTATCCTTAACCGGATATTTAGAGATTTCGAGAACAGCTTTTTGCTCCATCATCGCTTCCCGCACTTCGTTTTCAATCTGTTCAGCGTCAATCTTGGCTTTACCTTTCACTCGACGAATATCGACAATTGGAGTGTAATCCAATTTCATCGCCTTTTTCCAAAGGCTCGTCCACTCCGCCTGCTTAATATAATTTTTCCCAAAATAATTTTTCCTTACTGGTATCAACACATGAAAATGCGGATGGTATGTATCTTCTTCATGATTTTTGGTAATCTCTAAAGCTCTGAAAAACCCAAGAACCGAGGTCTTTACTTTTTTGTACTGGAACAGTTTCCTAAAGCCTTCCATCATCTCAGAAATTTGTGGCTTCAGCCGTTCTCCCTTTACATTCCGAACCGTCAGCGTGAGAAAAATCCATCCGCAGCCATACTGCCGATTGGCTTCCTCTACGATCAACTTATTGTGATAAGCAATTTTTAACGACCTGCGCCACGCACACATCGGGCATAACCTCACTTTACAAAAATGGGCTTGATACAGTTTTAACTTGCCCGTCTCCGGGTCTCTCTTAAACGAAAGATACTCTGCACAACCAATTAGCTTTTCAGCCTTTTTGCCATAGTAAGGTGCCCCAATCTTACTCTCTAACGCTTCGTAATGCTCCGCCATGAGGTTCGTACGTCTCTTTTTCCCCTTCCAATCCCGCTTTTTACCTGTTGCGGTTTTGTCTTCGAGGATGCTATAATCGTTTTCAGATGAATAAATCAACAAAAAAACTCCTTCTGAGCTAGTTCTCTAGCATTCTATTATTTTGATTCGACACCTTAATAATAGCAGAAGGAGTTTTTACCTGTCAAAAAGCCGTTTAACCCTTGACACACAAGGCGTTGACCTGATTTTGAAAAATGATGTTGTTTCTATAT
>NZ_JBHYIG010000536.1:0-1205 GCF_042740015.1 Streptomyces sp. NPDC059037 | reverse complement strand
CTGGGGTTCCCGCCCTGCGGCGTTCGGCTCCCACTCGGAGGGCGATCAGCACTGTCGCCTCGAATCGGACATCGAGCCTGACAGATCTTCGGCAAACGGGGAGGATCAGGTCTCATGAGCACCGCAGAGATATCTGAGCATCCGCCGATCTACGAGCATCTGATCCGGGAGCGCGGCGACGTACTCACCGAGACCCGGGAGGTGGCTGAGCAGACACAGCGCCAGGCGCGTCAGGCGCTGGACTGGAGCGGGGTGCGGATTGGCCGGACGGGGGGAGACGACGTCCACAGCACCGAGCGCAGTGAAGCGGAAATGAATCTGCAAGCGCGGACCATGAGATGAGCACTTGCACGCACCGGCCCGCGTCCGTCATCCAGCCGCTGTCCTTGACCAGCTCCCACAGCCGCCCGGCGCCGGCCTCTTCGTCCGGAATCCGCCGCTCGGCGTGCGTACAGGCGTCGAGCGAACCGGCCTCGGCCGGATGGCCTCCAGGAACAGCGCGAACGCGTACTCGAACTGTGTGGCCAGTGACGTGCTCCGGGGCCACAGCGTGGACATGGCGGGCCGTCAGCAGCCCGCTGCCACGTCTCTCGACGCCCTGCGAGCTGTCACGGCCCGGTAAGGGCTCGCGAAGCGAAGACGGTACACGGCTGAGGTTCCTTACCGGCTCGGGATCGGTGGGGCACTCGCCGCACACGACCAGACCCCGACAGGAACGTCATACGATCAACCCGTCAGCCCTTCCTGTTCCGGCACACCGGCGCCCATCAGGTCTTTCACCCAGGTACCGCGCAACCGTCCACGGATCGGGTCGGCTCGGTCCCGCCGCCGGACCAGGCCAGGCGGAGCCGGCCGCGCAGAAGCAGAGGGCCAGGGACAAAGAAAGACCCCCCTGCCTGCGTTTCCGCAGGTCAGAGGGGTTTCATCGCGTGGAGCCTAGGAGATTCGAACTCCTGACATCTGCCTTGCAAAGGCAGCGCTCTACCAACTGAGCTAAGGCCCCGGGAACGATGCGTCAGCCGGAAGGAACTCGCTCCGGTGAGCAACGCAGACCAGAGTACCGGGTCTCCCCCCGGATCTCGCAAAAGGATTGGGGGTCCCGGTGAACGACCACGCTCCGTAAGATGCTCGGCGTGGGGGGGGGGGGCCGACCACCGGGTTTTGGGGGTGCGGGGGGGGGTCGCGAAGGGGCCCCCCCCCCCAAA
>NZ_JBHYIG010000535.1:0-1233 GCF_042740015.1 Streptomyces sp. NPDC059037 | reverse complement strand
ATTCTGGCAGCGCGTGGGGTAACCTTACATTTGGTAACCGCCCGGTTGGTGTCGTTGGGCCTCAACTCCCCCCACCGGCGGGTGGGGTGAGCGCTCCGGGCATTCCGAAAGGAACCAGGTCGATGAACCGACACCGCTTCAGAGTGACCTCCCGGCCGCTGACAACCGTCGCGGTCGCGACGGCGATTGCGGCCGCCGCCGGCCTCGGTCTGGCGGGGCCCGCCGCGCTGCCCGCCTCCGCCGCTCCGGACGGCACCGCCCCGACGGCCGCCGCCGCGACGCTCTTCGACGACTTCGCCTACGCCGGGCACACCGACCCGAAGATCTCCGAGCACGGCTGGAGCATCCGCTCCAACGCGGGCGGCCCCGGCGTGCCCGGCGCCACCTGGGCGCCCGAGAACATCACCTTCCGCGCCGCGGACGGCAACTCCGTGATGAACCTGGAGACTTCGACCGCCGGCACAGGGGAGTCGACGAAGCAGACCGAGATTCTCACCAAGGCGGTCAAGTTCAGGAACGGCACCTACGCGGCCCGCGTGAAATACGCCGACGCACCGAAGTCCGGCCCCGACGGGGACCACCTCGTCCAGGCGTTCTTCTCCATCAACGACCTCAAGTCCCCGATGGCCGACGACTACTCCGAGTACGACTTCGAGTATCTGCCCAACGGAGGCTGGGGCGAGCCCGCCGACATCCTCTATGCCACTTCCTGGGCGACCTTCAATCCCGAACCGTGGGAAGCCGTCAACCAGCACACCGAGGTGCGGCAGAGCTACGAGGGCTGGCACGACGTCGTGTTCACCATCGACGACAGCGCCATCAAGTACTACGTCGACGGGCAGCTGTTCGGCACGCACGATGCCAAGTACCTGCCGGAACGGCCCATGTCCATCAACTTCAACCAGTGGCTCATCGACCTCGCGGGACAGTCGAGCACCACGCCCCGCGCCTACGACCAGCAGGTCGACTACGTCCTGCACGTCAAGGACGAGGTTCTGACGCCGGACCAGGTGAAGGAGCGGGTCGGCGCCTATCGCGGCGCGGGCACGACGTTCGAGGACACGGTCCCCGGCGGCTGATACGGCACGGGTCACATCGGGGGGCCCGTCAGGGGGGGGGCGGGCGGGCCCGCCACCGCCGCGCTGCCGGGGGCCCGCCCCGACGGGCCACACCCGAGGCCGATCACCACAATAACCCCCCCGGAGCACGCTCGCGGCCCCCCCCCGCGCCGCG
>NZ_JBHYIG010000534.1:0-1247 GCF_042740015.1 Streptomyces sp. NPDC059037 | reverse complement strand
TATGAAAGCCTTCCCAGCAGTCGGAGACGTTGCGAAAGGTACAGCATCCACCGCAATGGATTTTGTTCCGGGTGGTCGTGCTGTCAAATCTGTTTCTAAGGGAGCCAAAGCCATTAAGAAAGGACGCAGCGCGTCAAACCACATCAAGAAAGCCGCTACAATAGCAAAAGGAGTGAACAAGAATGCCGGAACTAGTCAAACAGCCGGGGGATGACCATAAAAAGAGTACATGGCGTGAACAGACCGTCACCATGCTACCGGGCGACATTACAACGGTTTATTTTGACGACACAAAGCCGAACCATTCAGCCATAACAAATAACACAAGTCAGATCGTGTACGTACACGAGCGCCCGAGCGTGTCGCCTAACAATTATCTTTTAGCCGTAGCGCCGGGGTCAACAAAGCTTTTGGCGCGACCGCTCGGCTATCACACAATCTACCTTGACGCCGCGATCGTGCAGCCCGAAAAAGTCCGGGTCGAATCTTGGATTGAGAAATTTACAGCGTCATCTATACCACAGTCCATTGACACCGTTCAGCTTGGGCAGATGACAGGAACCGTAGATATATCAGCGTTACCGCCGCTTGCGGCAGGCGACAAGCATATTGGGAGTGTTGAGATAGATAAGCCTGTCACACTCGGCGGGTCTTCTATCCCGGCGACACAACCTGTACCAACTCGGGAAGCCGGAATGAATGACTTTAGGGTTGGTGGGGTGAGTGTAGGCGTCACGCCTGTAATGGCAAAGTCAGGTTCTAGCAAACTGACAAACCGCCGAGAGTTGACGATCTACCCGCCTAACTCGGGTGTCATTTATTGGGGTAAGCAGGGTGTCGAGACGACTACAGGTGCGCCGCTCACGTCTAACGACAGCCCGCTAACATTTAAGGTTCATAGCCAAAGCCCTGACGTGTACCTAGTCGCTGATACTGAGACAGTCGTCACAATCGTGGAGGTGTCCTAATTGATTGAACTCGGGTCAAGGCGGACGCCGCCCTATGATGATACAGGCGTCAAAACAAGTATTTCAGATTTAAAAGACAAGATGGCAAAGCTTCAGGACACCGTTGACCATATGGACGTGTCAGATGAGATAAAGAACGATATTCTGACGCTTCAGCAAAAAGTCCAAGCGTTAGAGGATACCGCGGACGGTGGGTCAACTGGTGCAACTGACCAACAAATTCAAAGTATGAAGGCTGACGTTGATTCATTCGGCCGAGTCTTGGACGCTCATGTAAAG
>NZ_JBHYIG010000533.1:0-1271 GCF_042740015.1 Streptomyces sp. NPDC059037 | reverse complement strand
TCGAGGTAGGAGAAGTCGTCACAGAGTATCAAGAAGGGGACGATACGGAGAACGACCTTGCGGAATACGGCGTTCTCGCGGGCGAGGCCGGGGGCCTCGGCCGTCGCGGTGGACGTGGACATGCGGAATCCTTACTGCGGCTCAGGGGATTCTCCGACGGGCGGTGCTCGATCACCAAGAGAGCGATACGAGAGCGGTCACCAAGCGGCGCTGAACGCGGCCTTGAGTTCGTCGAGAGCGGGGACGGGGAGCGGCTCGGGGCGACGGTCGGTCAGGAGCCAGAGACGTGCCGTTTCCTCGAGTTCTTCGAGCACGGCGAGAGCGGACGCGGCGTCCGGGCCCCAGACCACGGGGCCCAGACGGTCGAGCAGTACGGCCCTGATCGGTGTGCGCCGCGCGGCGCGATCAGCGATGTGGCCGGCCACCAGGTCGGCGACGCGGGGATCGCCGGGCCGGTGGTAGGGGATGAGCGGGACGTGCCCGACCTTCATGACGTAGTACGGCGTGAGGGGCGGAAGCACGTCGTCCTTGCTCCACACGCCGGCCAGGGTGAGCGCGACGAGATGCGTGGAGTGGGTGTGGATGACGAACCGTGCCGTGGGGTCGGCGGCACAGATGCGCCGGTGCAGGGTGAGCGTCTTGCTGGCGCGGTCGCCCACGCTCTGCTCGCCCGTGGCGTCGACCAGGGCGAGGCGCTCCGGATCGAGGAAGCCGAGGGCGGCGTCGGTGGGCGTGATCAGGTGGGCGTCGCCGACCCGCGCGCTGATGTTGCCGGCGCTCGCGTGGACGTACCCCCGGGCGAACAGGCTGGTGCCCACCCGGACGATCTCGGCGCGCGCCTCGTCCACGGCGTTGGTGGCAGTGCTCGGGAGCTGGCTCATGGGGTCTCCCGGTCGAGGTGGGCGAAGGACGCGGTGAAGAAGTCGGGGCCACCGAAGTTGCCGGACTTGAGCGTGATGTGGAGCGTCCCCCCGTCCGGCAGGTCCGCCGCGCACCACGGCACACCGGGGTCGATCTGCGGTCCGATGCGCAGGCCCGCGAGCCCCAGCGCCTGGACGACGGCGCCCGAGGTCTCGCCGCCGGCGACGACGAGCCGGCGGACACCGAGGCCGACGAGGCCCTGGGCGACGCGGGCCAGGGTCTGCTCGACGAGCTCACCGGCCTCGGCGACGCCGAGCCGCCCCTGGACGTTCTTGACCGTGTCGGGAGCCTCGGTCGAGTACACGAGGACCGGCCCGTGGGCGTGGTGCGCGGCGGCGAAGGCCAGGGCC
>NZ_JBHYIG010000532.1:0-1271 GCF_042740015.1 Streptomyces sp. NPDC059037 | reverse complement strand
CCGCATAGGTGTGCGCCGTGCCGATTCGGCCGTATATCCCGGGCCCGTCGGCCCCCGCCGCCCCGCCCCCGCCCGGGGCGACGGCCCCGCCCCCCCACACCCACCCCCCCCACCCCCCCACCAGTGCGGGGTCGGGGGGGTGGTTTTTGTTTAAACCCCACCCACGACTCCCGCATGGCCCTGATGACGGTCCGCGCGGCCGTCGAGGCCGGTGCCTCCGTCCTCAACCACGCCGAGGTCACGGGCCTGCGCTTCACCAAGGGCCGGGTCACCGGCGCGGAGCTCAAGGACCGCATGAGCGGCGACGAGTTCGGCGTCAACGCGCGGCTCGTGCTCAACGCGACCGGACCGTGGGTCGACCACCTGCGCAAGATGGAGAACCCGGACGCGGCGCCCTCCATCCGCCTCTCCAAGGGCGCGCACCTGGTCCTCAAGCGCACCGCCCCCTGGAAGGCCGCGCTCGCGACCCCGATCGACAAGTACCGCATCACCTTCGCCCTCCCCTGGGAGGACATGCTCCTGCTCGGCACCACCGACGAGGAGTTCGAGGGCGACCCGGCCGACGTCAAGGTCACCGAGGCCGACACCGCGCAGATCCTGGACGAGGCCGCGTTCTCCATCCGCGACCAGCAGCTGTCCCGCGACCTGATCACGTACTCCTTCGCGGGTCTGCGCGTCCTGCCCGGCGGCCCCGGCGACACCTCGAAGGCCAAGCGCGAGACGGTCGTCACCGAGGGCGCGGGCGGCATGCTCTCCGTCGCGGGCGGCAAGTGGACGACCTTCCGCCACATCGGCCGTACGGTGATGAAGAAGCTGGAGTCGCTTCCGGGCCAACCGCTCGGCGCCTCCGACGAGAACTTCGTGCCGATCTCGCAGCTGCAGAAGCGGCTTCCGCTGCCCGGCATCGCCAACCCGCGCGCGGTCGCGCACCGCCTGCTGGTCGACGGCCCTGCGCCAGGACCGCGGATGGCCGCCGACACCGCCAAGCACCTGGCGACGCACTACGGCTCGCTCTCCTTCGACATCGCCCGCCTGGCGAACGAGGACCCGGCGCTCGCCGAGCGGATCTCGCCGGACGCGCCGGAGATCTGGGCGCAGGTCGTCTACGCCCGTGACCACGAGTGGGCCGAGACGGCGGACGACGTGCTCCGCCGCCGTACGACGCTGACGATCCGTGGCCTCGCATCGGACGACGTCCGCGCCAAGGTCCAGGACGTGCTCGACAACAAGTAGGCACTGGTCGTCGAAGGGGCGGCTCCCTCTTGGGGGGC
>NZ_JBHYIG010000531.1:0-1296 GCF_042740015.1 Streptomyces sp. NPDC059037 | reverse complement strand
CGCCCCCCCCGCGCCCCCCCCCCCCCCGGCCGCCCCGGCCCGGGGGTTTCCGCTTTGTCAGACCGCGGTGAGCAGGTCGTCGAGCGAGCCGCGGCCCTGCTCCTCGGCCACGGCGGCGGGGCTGTCCTTGACCGCCGCGTACCGCCCGGTGGTCAGGGCCCACTCGTAGTTGCCGTTGATCCAGTGCCGCGCGGCTTCCACGCCCATCCACACCAGGTCACGGTCGGCCTCCGACAGATTCAGCTCGTCGCACATGGCGGGCACCTGCGCCTCGTACTCCAGGTAGTCGGAGAGGCGCTCCGTGGTCATCCGGATCGCGTCGTCGGCGGCCTCCTCCCAGGAGCAGCCGCGCTCGTGACGCAGTACGACGATGAGGTTGTGGCCGTCCCCCCGGCGCTTCTCGCGCTCGAAGGAGTGGATGTCGTTCATGAACCCGATGGTGTCCGCGGCGGCGTCCCGCAGCCCGATCATCACCGGATGCGCCTGCACCTGAGCGGGCACCTCGAAGCGGCGGCTGCGCTCACCCGCGTCGATGCTGTGATGGATGCCCACGGTGCGCCGCCGGAAGTCGGTGTACTCCTCGAGCCCCAGGGCGGCGCCCCGCGCCGCCAGGTCGACCTCCTCGGAGTGCGCGACCAGGAACCGCCCCCAGGACGCCGCGAACCGGGTCCGCCATGCCAGGGACATGCCATCCGAGAGCTGCGCCCACACCTCGGCCCAGGCCACCGTGATCGGGCAGAGCACACGGGGCTCGCTGCCGGCGGGACGCAGCGGGGTCGCGATGAGCTCACGGGCGACCTCGGCGATGCGGTCGGCGCGGTCGGGCCGGCCCGTGTCGAACTGGTCGTCGAAGAGGAAGGCCAGCGAGAACCAGTTCATCAGGACGACCATGTCGTCGGCCGAGGCGTGCGGATAGGTACGTATCGCCGCCTGCGGCAGATCCCAGCTCACATACTCCTCGAACCCGGCCTGACTTCGCACCAGGCCCATCTCCCGCACCCATTGCAAGTGTTGCTCACGCGCGTACGCGAGGTGTTCGCTGACGGGGGTGGTGAAGGGGAGGTCGAACCGGACATCCTGCGGCATTCACGGTCTCCTAGAAAGGCGCACGCGGAGTCCCCCCTGAATCCGGCGTGCGAGCGTGTGTTCGATTGATCGATCAACTGCGCTACCAGGCTGCCCGTGCCGTAAACGATCTATGCTGTGACCGAGATCATTCAGTGCGTCAGAAGCGTTCTGCGGCACGGGGGTTGATCCGTGGGTACGGGGGTTGAAACGCGAAGAGCGGGCCAGGAG
>NZ_JBHYIG010000530.1:0-1311 GCF_042740015.1 Streptomyces sp. NPDC059037 | reverse complement strand
GATGGTTATCTGGCCAACGGCTCGGAGCCGTGGCGGATCCCGGAGGTCGATGAACTGCCCGATCTGCGGGTGCAGTTCGCCACGGGGCCCAATCACACCGAGGACGATGGCAGCGAGGTGTTCTGGCCCTACCAGCGTGACCCGCAGAGCCTGGCCCGCCCCTGGGCGATTCCCGGCACGCCGGGTCTGGAGCACCGGATCGGGGGGATCGAGAAGCAGGACGGCACCGGGAACATCTCCTACGACCCGGCCAACCACGACTTCATGGTCCGCACCCGCCAGGCCAAGATCGACGGCATCCAGGTGCCCGACCTGGCGGTCGACGACGCGACCGGGGACGCCGAACTGCTGGTTTTGGGCTGGGGTTCGACGTATGGGCCGATCACCGCGGCGGTGCGGCGGCTGCGGGCGGCCGGGGAGAGCGTGGCGCAGGCGCATCTGCGTCACCTCAACCCCTTCCCGCGGAATCTGGGCGAGGTCCTGGCGCGTTACGACAAGGTGGTGATTCCCGAGATGAACCTCGGGCAGCTGGCCACGCTCGTCCGCGCCAGGTTCCTGGTCGACGCGGTCTCCTACAACCAGGTCAACGGAATGCCGTTCAAGGCCGAGCAGCTCGCCACGGCCCTCAAGGAGGCCATCCATGGCTGACACCAAGACCGACCCCGCCGCAAGCACCGGAAACACCGGGAGCACCGGGAGTGCCGGGGGTGCCGGGGGTGCCGGGGGCGGCATCGAGGCGCTTTCGCTGGTGCCCAAGGCCGAGGCCAGGCAGTCCATGAAGGACTTCAAGTCCGACCAGGAGGTGCGCTGGTGTCCGGGCTGCGGCGACTACGCCGTCCTGGCGGCCGTGCAGGGCTTCATGCCCGAACTCGGCCTGGCCAAGGAGAACATCGTCTTCGTCTCCGGCATCGGCTGCAGCTCCCGCTTCCCGTACTACATGAACACCTACGGGATGCACTCCATCCACGGCCGCGCCCCGGCCATCGCCACCGGTCTCGCCTCCTCCCGGCGGGACCTGTCGGTGTGGGTGGTCACCGGCGACGGGGACGCGCTGTCCATCGGCGGCAACCACCTGATCCACGCGCTGCGCCGGAACGTGAACCTGAAGATCCTGCTGTTCAACAACCGCATCTACGGCCTCACCAAGGGCCAGTACAGCCCCACCTCCGAGCTCGGCAAGATCACCAAGTCGACGCCGATGGGCTCCCTGGACGCACCCTTCAACCCCGTCTCGCTGGCCATCGGGGCGGAGGCGTCCTTCGTGGCACGCACCGTGGACTCCGACCGCAAACACCTCACCTCCGTGCTGCG
>NZ_JBHYIG010000529.1:0-1359 GCF_042740015.1 Streptomyces sp. NPDC059037 | reverse complement strand
TCGTCGAGCACACCGATCAGCCAGATCAGCGCGGCACCGGAGAGCAGCGCGCGCGGCTCGTTGGAGCGCTCGAAGACGTCGTTCAGATTCGGCAGGTGGTCGGCGACGAGCAGCCCCGCGCACAGTCCGAAGAACATCGCGATCCCGCCGAGCCGGGGCGTCGGCTCCCGGTGCACGTCGCGGGCGCGGATCTCCGGCATGGCGCCGGCCACGATCGCGAACTTCCGCACCGGGCCGGTCAGCAGGTAAGTCACCGCGGCCGTGATGCAGAGCGTCAGCAGGTATTCACGCACGGGCTTCCCCACAGGTATCGCTGGCCATCTCAGCCCCAGCCTAGCTATGTACGCCTGGGGCTGAGCACGCTCGGTGCCCTGACGACGAGGCTACGTCTCAATGCCGAAGGGTACGCGCGTCCGGGCACGCCCACCTCCATGGGTTGTCGGCTCGGCCACCCACCGCCATACCACGTGGCACCTCAAGTCGTGCGACGCCGACAGCCGCAGCATCCAGCATTTGCGCAATTTGCGGCCTCAACTATTCACCGCTCAACGTTTTCCAACGAGTGTTCGATGCAAACAAGCCAACATCCACAATGCACGATGCCCCGCGCCACCGGATTGGGTGCGCAGGTTAGCCGCTTACCTGCATCTTTACCTGAAACAACGCCTCTCAAGTCGCCCTCCCGGCGGCTGGATAAGACCAATTCAGGACATTCACAGCAGCGCGACCTCCCCGAGCGAAGATCACCCATTGATTCCATTCGCTTACGCACGATAGAAATGCATTGCAAACGGGGGTCGGCATGTGCATGACCGAATGTCGATACCCTCTTTGGTATACCAAGGAGGAAGAATGCGAAGGATTGCAGGAACCGCTCTCGCCGCAGTCATCATGATGGGGACACTGGGCGTTTCGGGTAGTGCTGTCGCGGCTGAACCGCAGGCCGGTACCACGGTGTCCGTTGCCTCGCAGAGCGCTTCGGGAGACGTCGAGGCTCAGCGGCGCAAGTGCGTATCTGTGAAGAAGTGGTACAACAAGCGCTTCAACCGCATGGTGAAGGTCAAGAACGCCTGTGGCTACAAGGTCTGTTTCTCGGTGACCATGGCGGCGTCGAGGGATCCGGAGTTCGCGATCGGCGCACGCAAGACCGGGGACTTCCGCTACGGCGGCATCGCGTGGACGAAGGGCACCGGGATCAAGCGCGTCTCTTGCTGATTACGTGGCCGAGACTCGCTGAGTAGCCCCGTCAATTCTGGGCTCAAAGAGGTGGGCCGCGCCCCGGGGGCAGGGGCGGGCCCCCGGATGTAGTGTAAGACACGCGGACGGGGGGGTCCAGGCGCCAACGACGCCCCAGGACGC
>NZ_JBHYIG010000528.1:0-1390 GCF_042740015.1 Streptomyces sp. NPDC059037 | reverse complement strand
TGTCACAGCCCCGCGCCCCAACGGGGGCGCACCCGAACCGCACCTGACTTCGCCAGAGCCGCTTACCGCACCACGGTCCCGGGCCCCGCCCCCAACAGCCCCAGTTCCGCCCTGGTCGGCGCGCCCTCCCAGTCCCCGTGCGACGCCACCGCGAACGCGCCCGTCGTGACCGCCCGGCCGAGGCGCCCCGCGACGTCCTCGCCGTCGAGCAGCGCCGACAGGTACCCGGACACGAACGCGTCGCCCGCGCCCACCGCGTCCACCGCCCGCACCGGACGTGCGGGCACGTGCAGCTCGCCCCCGGTGGTGTGTGCCCTCGCCCCGTCGGCGCCGAGCTTGACCACGACTTCGCGGATCCCGCCGTCGAGCAGCAGCTTGGCCTGCGCGGACGCGGCGGTGCCTTCCGGTACGCACAGCGGCAGTTCGTCGTCCGATGCGATGAGGACATCGACGTACGCGATCCAGGAGCGAAGCACCGCTGCGGCCTCCTGTGAACTCCACAGCCTGGAGCGGAAGTTGACGTCGAGGCAGACCGTCGTGCCGTGCTCCCGGGCCAGTTCCAGGGCGCGCCGGCAGGCGTCGGCGGCGGACGGGCCGAGGGCCGGGGTGATGCCGGTCAGGTGCAGTACGCGCGGCGCCGGGCCGTCGGCGAAGGCCCGCTCGACCGCGTCCGGCGCGATGCGTGAACCGGCGGAGCCCGCACGGTAGTAGTGCACGCGGGTCACTTCGGGCAGCCGCGGTTCGAAGAGGATGAGCCCGGTGGGCGCGCCCGCGTCACGCGTCGCGCCGGTCACGTCGACGCCCTCGGCGCGCAGCGTGCGGAGCACCAGCTCGCCCGCCTCGTCGTCGCCGACGGCGCCCGCCCAGCCCGCGGTGTGCCCGAGCCGGGTCAGGCCGATGGCCACGTTCGACTCGGCGCCCGCGATGGAGAGGTCCATCGAACCGCCCAGCTTCAGCGGTCCGCTGCCGCGCAGGGCGACCATGGTCTCGCCGAGCGTGAGTACGTCGAGGGCGCCGAGGCGGCTCCCGCTTCCGGCCGCGCTCATCGGCGTACCCCCGCGACCGCCACGAACTCCGCGGCGCGCCTGCGCAGCGCGGCCAGGTCACCGCCGTCCGCCGCGTCCCCGACGAGCGGCGAGCCGACGCCCACCGCGACCGCGCCGAGCGCCAGATACTCCGCGGCGGCCACCGCGTCCACGCCGCCCACCGGCACGAACGGCACGTCGGGGAAGGGGGCCCGCAGCGCCTTGAGATACGCGGGCCCGCCCATGGCCGACGCGGGGAAGATCTTCAGGGCGGTAGCGCCCGATGTGCCGGCCGCGATCACGTCGGTCGGGGTGAGGACCCCGGCGGCGACGGGCAGCCCGCGCCGCACCGCCGCGTCCACGCC
>NZ_JBHYIG010000527.1:0-1439 GCF_042740015.1 Streptomyces sp. NPDC059037 | reverse complement strand
CCCACGCGCGGCGTGGGCCCCTCTCATGCGTTCTAGCACCGCTCTGCCGCGCTCTCAGACCTGCGGCCGCAGCCGGGCCGCGTCGACCGCCGTGGGGCCTTCCTTGACGCCTTCCAACAGGGCACTGCCGTCCCGCCACTCCTTCCAGTCGACGTTCCAGTCGCCGAAGCCGTTGCCGAACGGATCCATGTCCGCGCCATAGCTGTTGACGACCTTCACGATGTCGCCCTGCCGGACGGTCTCGTAGAACCAGGCGGCGTTGTCGGTGCTCATTCCGGTGCAGCCGTGGCTGGTGTTCGCGTTGCCCTGCGAGCCGACCGACCAGGGCGCGGCGTGCACATACTCACCGGAGTCGGTGACCCGCGTCGCGTAATAGACCATCTTGTCGTAGAAGTCCGATGCGCCGATGCTGGCACTGGTCATGCGTACGGAGTACTCCTTGCCCAGCACCACCTTGACGCCGTTGCGCGTGGAGTAGCCGGGCCTGCCCGTGGTCACCGGAATGGAGTTGATCTCCTCGCCGTTGCGGTAGACCGTCATCCAGTGCGAACCGGCGTCCGTCACAGCCTCGATGCGGTCGCCGATGGTCAGCCTCAGCGGCTTGGCCCTGCCGCCCCAGAGCTGGTCGCGGACCTTGATGCCATCGAGGTTGCTCCGTACGTTGATGGTCGCGCCCGTGGGCCAGTACTCCTTGGGGCGGTAGTGCAGCGTCTTGCTGTCCACCCAGTGCCAGGCCCCCTCGGTGGCGGGCTGCGTCTCGACCTTCAGGCCGCGCTCCACGACGGCCCTCGCCTGCTTGCCCTTCACCTTGGCGCTGAGCTTCGCCGTGACGGGCTGGCCGACGCCGTACTTGCCCGAGTCGGGGCCGAAGGTGACGTCGAGCCGCTTCTTCTTGGCGGGGGCGCCGGTGTCGAAGGTCAGCACCTTGCGGCCCGGCGAGCCCTCCTCGTCCTCGGTGCTGACCCGCACCGTGTACTGGGTGCCTGCCGCCAGCGGCGCCGTGGTGTGCCAGCGGGCGCCGTCGGCGGCGAGTTCGCCTGCCACGTACCGCCCCCGCGCGTCGGTGGCCGTCACATCGGTGATGCGCCCGTCGTCGCCCTCGGCGGTGACTTCGAGGGGCTTGTCCGGATCCGCCTTCTGGCTGCCCACCGGGCCGTTGAAGGCGATCTGGCCGGCCGCGTCGTACGGCTTCGCCGAGAGCGGATGGCCGGAGCTGCCGCACGCCGTGGCCCCGACACCGAGGGCGGCCACCAGCATCGAGCAGCTCAGTACAGTGCGGATTCGCGGTGAGTGGCTCATGAAACACACCGTATGAAGGTTCATCACCTCCGGCGCGCCGTGTGACCCGTACGGGTGTCAAGCGCGACACGCCGAGGGGCCCGGACACTCCTGACGCTGTCTCTTAAACACATCAGACGCACCCAGCCACTGTCCACTAC
>NZ_JBHYIG010000526.1:0-1444 GCF_042740015.1 Streptomyces sp. NPDC059037 | reverse complement strand
CGGTGGTGGGGGGTACAGTGAACACCCTTCAGAAGTCTAACAACTGACTGGCCTTACGCCCCTGGTCGAGATGGGGGGGCGTCTCGTCTGTCTGTGTGCCGCCTTGTGGATCCGGGGGAGATTTAAAGAGAAGGAGCGTACGTTTTACGGGGTGCTCTCACTCTGCGGCCGGTCCCGCCGAGTGTCAAGAAGGCGCATTCGTTTATGTCGAGTGGCGGGCCGCGCGGCCCGCTGAGTATGGGCGAACCCAGCTGAAGGTCATCGAACGGTCAAGTACTGGTTAACCTCGCTGAAACTCCGTCCAACTAGCCTGCGACGCCACGCCACCAGGGGTTTTGGTAACCGGGGTGCGCAAGATCAAGCGCACTGTCTGTGTGTTACATCTATATCCGTCGCGGTGGCCGCGGCAGCCGGACCCCGCACGGTCCGGAGCGAGGACTGTGAGGTGGGACGCGTGCAACTGACCCCGCACGAGCAGGAGAGACTGCTCATTCATGTGGCCGCTGACGTGGCCGAGAAGCGAAGGGCGCGGGGGCTGCTGCTCAACCACCCCGAGGCGATCGCCCTGATCACTTCGCACATTCTCGAGGGCGCCCGCGACGGCCGGACCGTCGCCGAACTGATGTCGTCGGGGCGCAAGGTGCTCACCCGCGACGACGTCATGAGCGGCATCCCGGAGATGATCCACGACGTCCAGGTGGAGGCCACCTTCCCGGACGGCACCAAGCTCGTCACCGTCCACGACCCGATCGTCTGACGGGGGGTTCCTGAGCCATGACTTCGGTGCACCCGCCGATCCCCGGCGAGATCCTCTTCGCGGACGAGCCCGTCGCCTACAACGAGGGCCGCGCGACCACCGCCCTCACCGTCCTCAACGCCGCCGACCGCCCCATACAGGTCGGCTCCCACTACCACTTCGCCGAGGCCAACCCCGGTCTCGACTTCGACCGTGCGGCCGCGCACGGCAAGCGGCTCAACATCGCCGCCGGCACCGCCGTGCGCTTCGAGCCCGGAATCCCCGTCGACGTCGAACTCGTCCCGCTGGCCGGCAAGCGCATCGTGCCCGGCCTGCGCGGAGAGACCGGAGGTGCCCTCGATGCCTGAGCTGTCCCGTGCCGCGTACGCTGATCTGTTCGGCCCCACCACGGGCGACCGGATCCGGCTCGCCGACACCGACCTCCTCGTCGAGATCGAGGAGGACCGCTCCGGCGGACCCGGACGCTCCGGCGACGAGTCGGTGTTCGGCGGCGGCAAGGTCATCCGCGAGTCGATGGGGCAGTCCCGCACGACCCGAGCCGAAGGCGCTCCCGACACCGTCATCACCGGCGCCGTGATCATCGACCACTGGGGCGTCGTCAAGGCCGACGTCGGCATGCGTGACGGACGCATCACCGGCCTCTGCCATTCCGGCACCCCGGACACCATTGACGGCGTACACCCCGAT
>NZ_JBHYIG010000525.1:0-1556 GCF_042740015.1 Streptomyces sp. NPDC059037 | reverse complement strand
GGGGGGGGGCGGCCCCCCGTCGTGTGCGCCTAGATCGCCTAATCTACCACCTTTGAAATTACCGGTTTTCGGGGGCCGGGGCGCTGTTGTGCCCTATTATTTCTCGCCCCCCCCACGTCACTGACTTCGAATTACCAGATGTTCTTGGTGACCGTGTACGCGACGGCGGCGACCGTCGCGCAGCCCGGAACGGCGACAACCGTGAAGGTGGCCATGACCGGCTCAGCCGTTACCTCCGGGTCGTTCGCGGCAAGGAAGCCGGCCAGCGAAGGGTCCTGGTTTACCTTCTCGAGCAGCATGATCTCTCCATCCATTCGTGAATCGCTGTTACGGATGCGATGAATGGAACTCTAGGCACAGCCCATACGCGGGGAGCAAGGTCCTCTTGGCTTCTTTCTGCCGCAGAGGGCTCCCTCACCTGTTTTCCGACACTTACGTTTGTCACATTCAAGTGGGAGTCGCACACGTCACCGCGCTTTCACTCCGACGTCGGCGAACCCAGGTTGGCCGGAAAGTGCCTCCCGGTTGCTCGACGCGACCAGAAGCGAACCGGCGGTGACCAGGCGCGGTTGGCGGTAGGGCCGGTGGGCCACCAGGGGTTCAGTCGGCCGGGCGTCGCCCGCGGGGGCTGAATACTGGTCGGCCGGTTTGAGCCACCAGGGCGGACCGGAATTCAGAGCCCCCCGGCCTTTGTTCTCACTGGTCAGCGCGTAAAGCATGACTAATGTCATCGTTAACTTCACGCCAAGGCCTTTTCGGCATGTGATGCACGTCACAATGAATGGGCTTGATTTCAAGCTTCGTAATCTTTCTATAGTGGTGGCTGCGAGGGGGAGTTGATCGATCGCTGGCGAGCAGCTGTCGAGTGAGAAATTCATGGACGGTGTTCCATGCGGAAATCTCCTCCCCGACGCCTCGATTGGAATCAACAGTGAGGAATGGATCATGGGCAACATTGCTGCCTTTATGAACCAGCAGGAGCTGGGCTCCCTTGAGGACGGTCTGACGAACACCGACGGCGTTCCCGTCATGGCCACCCCGGCCGTGGCTGTGCCGGTCACCGTCAAGATCACGGCGGGCATTGTCGCCTTCACCGTCCCGGTGGGTGCCTACGTCGCCGGCCGCGTCGTCAACTAAAGGCCGCCAGGCTTTCCGAGCATCTTCGAAAAGGAGATCAGAATGACTCTCATCATCGACAGCGTGCGTTCGATCACGGAGCCGACCCTGACCGAGGGCGAGCAGGACCGGGTCACCCGCACCATGCCCGTCGCCTTCACCCCGGCCGTTCTCGTCACCTGCCCGTACGCGGGCGGTGGCCTCGCGGCCGGCGCGACCATAGTCGGCGCCTACGAGCTCGGCCGCGCCGCCGGCGCCGGCGGCAAGTAAAGAACACCGTCAGCAGCCCTTGTACATGAGTGTGGGCTTCTGAAGCCGCTCGGAGAGTGACATCTGCGAGCACGAGGCGAGCGGGGGGGGGGCCCCCCCCCGGCCCCCCCCCCCCCCACACCAAAACACAACGCGAGACAAAAAAAAAAAAAAAACACCCCCCACACACC
>NZ_JBHYIG010000523.1:0-1644 GCF_042740015.1 Streptomyces sp. NPDC059037 | reverse complement strand
GCCATGGATCCCTGCTCCCCCTAGACGTGCCCCCCCCCGCCCCCACCCCCGGGGGGGGCAATGCAATTTCCCCCCCGCCCCCGGCCCGGGGCGGAGTCGGCCGCCGGTGCGGCCGTCGGGGTGTGTGACGGGAGTCGGCCCGCCGTGACCGCTTGGTCGCGGCGGGCTCTTTCGTACCGCCACGCCCGTGCGGGAATTGGATTAATGAGTCTGAATTCCCTATCTGAATTCCCTTGAATTAAAAGAGTTCCCCACTTGCTTTGGCGGTATTTGCCATTAAGATATAAGCGTAAGAACAAAGGGAAGAGCTTACAGGAATTCACGAAAGGCGCGGGAAAATGACCGACACCAACAAGGTCGAATTCATCAACGTCAAGGTCGGCGAGGTTGCCCCCAACCCGGAGCAGCCCCGGAAGTTCTTCTCCGAGGCTGCGCACGAGGAGCTGACCGCCAGCATCAAGGAGAACGGCCTCCTTCAGCCGGTCGTCATGCGGCCGGTCGAGGGCGGCAAGACCCCGTACATGCTGATCGCGGGCGAGCGGCGCTGGAGGGCCTGCCAGGCGGCCGGCCTGGAGGTCATCCCCGCCAAGCTCGTCGAGGGCGCTTCCGAGGAGAGGGCGTACGTCCTCAGCATCGCGGAGAACGTGAACCGAGCGGACATGACGATCATGGAAGAGGCTGGCGCCTACGCCGACCTCACGGCCGCCGGATGGGACCCGGCCCAGATTGCCAAGCAGTTCGGCAAGACCGAGACCCACATCACCTGGCGGCTCGGGCTGCTCACCCTGCGCGAAGAGGTGGCCGACATGGTCAATGAGGGGAAGATCAAGAACAACCTCGCCTGGCACATCGCCCAGCTCAACCCGGCCAACCAGATGGTGGCCGCCATGCGGTATGTGCGCGGAGACTTCGACAGTGAGGCCGAGGCTCAGCACTTCGCCAACGGCCTCAAGATGATGGAGGCGCAGACCACCCTCACCGGCGAGACGGCGCCGACGGCGCAGGAAGCGGAGCAGCGCAAGGCCGCCAAGGCCAAGGCGAAGGACGGCCTCGGCAAGGCGGAAGAGGTCCTGATCCCGCTCCTGGAGGACCTGGCGGAGAAGAAGCCCGAGGACCTGGCGGTCATCCTCGGCGACGACCTCGCCCGCCACCTGCGAGTCGTCACCCGCCTCTACGCCAAGGTCCAGATGGTGAAGAGCATCCTGAGCAAGGCTCAGGGCATCCAGAGGGCCATGGAGGCGGAGTTCAACAAGGCGGCCACTGAGGTCAAGCAGGAGGCGGCGGCGAAGAAGGCGGAGGCCAAGCCCGAGGAGCCCAAGAAGGCGGCCGAACCGCAGGTCACCGAGAAGGGCAAGGCGAAGCCGCAGCCCGCTGCCAAGAAGGCGGCCGTGAAGTCCACCGCCCCGAAGCCCTCGGCGCGCAGCGCGGCCACCAAGGTCCCGGCGCGGCGGACGGGCGCCAAGAAGGCCGAAGCGGCGAAGTAGGGCAGAGAGGGGCGCGGCGGTGGCTGCGCCCCTCTCCTCATCTCGCAGGGGGCGCGGGGCGGGTGTGGGGGCGCCCCCCCCGCGCGAGAAATGGGGGGGGAGGCGGACTTGGTCGGGTGGTATTGGGTGTATTGAATTACCCTTCAACTTGCGGTTGTGG
>NZ_JBHYIG010000522.1:0-1646 GCF_042740015.1 Streptomyces sp. NPDC059037 | reverse complement strand
CGCGTAATCACGCGTAATCACGCGTAATCACGCGTAATCACGCGTAATCACGCGTAGCCATGGTCGGGGGACGGCATGGCGCTGCGTATCCACTTCACGGCAGAGGACCTGGCGCGTACGACGGTCGGCGGCGCGCCCGGACATCATGTGGGAGCTGACGATCAGCCTCCACCGGCTCCAGGCGCCATGGCGCACCGCACGTTGCAGGCCCCCGATCGCCATCCCTGACACACCGGGGTACGAGGTCGACCTCGGCCTCGCGGGCAAGCTCGTCGTCAATGAGCAGATCCCGGTGGAGGGCGCGGACAAGGGCCTGACGGTCAACGCGGTCCATCTGACGACGCCGGCCGGGGCGGATGTGGTGATCGGTTCGAGCACCAGCAGCGCGCACGACCGCGTACGCATTGCTGTGCGTACGCATTTCTGTGCGTACACGTTGCTGTGCGTACACACAGTCGGTGCACACGTCTGTGACAGGTGGGGTCCCTAGCGTCCAGGCCCATGACGGAGAACAGCGAACGAGACGAGCCGCAACGGACCAGCGCACCCCAAGGTCCGGCCCACAAACGGGACTTGACGCGCCGCAAGGTCCTGGTCGCGAGCGGCGCCGCGGTGGCGGCGGTCGGGATCGGCGGCGCGGTGGCGGTGAGCGCTAACGCGGAGGGCACGGCGGAGGCGGGTTCATCGGCGACCGGTTCGGCGACCGGTTCGGCGACGGGTTCGGCGACGGGTTCGGCGACGGGTTCGGCGGCCGAGACCTGCTACCGCCTGACCGGCGAGACGACCGAGGGTCCGTACTACATCGACGCCGACAAGATCCGGAAGGACATCACCGAGGACCGCGAAGGCATCCCCTTCACCCTGCGCCTCAAGGTGATCGACTCCGACACCTGCAAGCCGCTGAAACGCGCGGCGGTCGACATCTGGCACTGCGACGCGCTGGGGATCTATTCGGGGTACGAGTCGCTGAGCGGCGGGGGCGGCGGGACCCCTCCCGGCGGCGAGCCGACCGGGACGCCCTCCGGCACTCCCACGGGCACGCCTCCGTCCGGCGGCCCCGGCGGAGGCGGCGGAGGCGGCGGCCACGAGGAGCCGACGGACGACGAGCGCTACCTGCGGGGCACGCAGCTCACCGACAACAGCGGCCATGTGGAGTTCAAGACGGTCTTCCCCGGCTGGTACCGGGGCCGTGCCGTGCACATCCACACCAAGGTGCACGTCGGCGGCAAGATGACGGACGACGGCTACGAGGGCGGCCACGCCTGCCACACGGGCCAGTTCTTCTTCGCGGAGACGGCGGTCCTTGCCTCCGCCGATGTGGCCCCGTACTCCACGAGCACGACGGAACGCACGACGCTCGACGAGGACACGATCTATGGCGGAGGCGGCACTCAGGACGGCCTCCTGAAGCTCAAGTACCGCAAGGGGCACATCGAGAGGGGCGTGGTCGGCTCGCTCACGATGGGGGTCGACCCGGACGAGACGCACGACGGAACGTCGTAGGCGCAGATGCGGTGGAGAGAGGGGGGGGGGGGGCCAAAAACCCCCCCCCCCCCGGGGGGCGGGGGGGGGGGGGGCGGGGGCGGGGGGGGGGGGGGGCGCCGGCGGTGGCCGCCCCCCGGGAACCCCCGAATTTGTTTAGTGAC
>NZ_JBHYIG010000521.1:0-1666 GCF_042740015.1 Streptomyces sp. NPDC059037 | reverse complement strand
CCGCTCGAAGGTCTTATTCCGCTAGGTGGTTCTCCGTATCTGCCCTTTATTGATCATCTGTTACGTCTTATCCTCCCTCGCCCGCGTCAACGTCGGCTTCGCGAAGCTGCAGATGTCCGACGACCTGGGCCTGAGCGAGGCGGCGTACGGTCTCGGCGCCGGTCTGTTCTTCATCGGCTACTTCCTCTTCGAGGTCCCGTCGAACCTGATGCTGCAACGCATCGGGGCCCGCACCTGGATCGCCCGGATCATGATCACCTGGGGTCTGGTCTCGGCTGCGTTCTCGCTGGTCACCAACGAGACGATGTTCTACGTGCTCCGCTTCCTGCTCGGCGCCGCGGAGGCCGGCTTCTACCCGGGTGTGATCCTCTACTGCACCTACTGGTTCCCGTCGCACCGCAGGGCCCGCGTGATCGCGATGTTCATGTCGGCGATCCCCGTGGCCGGCATCTTCGGCAACCCGCTCTCCGGCTGGATCATGGACACCTTCGACGGGCGGAACGGCTGGGACGGCTGGCAGTGGATGTTCCTCCTCGAGGCGATCCCCGCGCTCCTCATCGGTGTCGCCACGATGTTCTACCTCGACAACAACGTGCGCAGCGCCAAGTGGCTCTCCGACGAGGAGAAGGACATCGTCGAGGCGGCGATCGCCAAGGACACCGCGCACCAGAAGCACGGCCGGGTCTGGGACGGCTTCCGCGACCCCAAGGTGTGGCTGATGTGCCTCATCTACTTCTGCTTCGTGATGGGCCAGTACGCCCTGACGTTCTGGATGCCCACCTTCGTCAAGTCGACCGGCATCGAGGACAACCTCACCATCGGCGTGCTCAGCGCCGTGCCGTTCCTGGCCGCGCTGATCGCGATGAACCTGTTCGGACGCTCCGCGGACAAGCGCCGCGAGCGCCGCTGGCACCTGGTGATACCCAGCCTCATGGGCGCCGTCGGCTTCTCCCTGGCCGCAGGCTGGAGCGGATCGACCGTGCTGTCCCTGGTCGCCCTGTCCTTCGCCGCGGCCGGCGTGCTGACCTGCGCCCCGCTGTTCTGGTCGCTGCCCACCGCGTTCCTCGGCGGCACCGCGGCCGCGGCCGGCCTCGCCCTGATCAACTCGGTGGGCAACCTGGCCGGCTTCGTCAGCCCGTACATGATCGGCGGGCTCAAGGACGCCACAGGGTCGACCTCCATCCCGATGTACGTCCTGGCCCTCAGCCTGGTCATCGGCGCCGCCGCGGTGCTCACCACCAAGAAGGACGTCGTCAACCGATGACCGGTGCCGATCCCGGGTCCGGTCCCGGGTCCGGTCCCGGCCCCCAGCACAGGAGCAAGCATGCCTAGGTTCGCCGCGAACCTGTCCATGATGTACACCGAGCACGACTTCCTCGACCGCTTCGCCGCGGCGTCGGCGGACGGCTTCGACGCCGTCGAGTACCTCTTCCCGTACGACCACGAGCCCACCGAACTGCGCCGGCGGCTCGACGACCACGGCCTGCGCCAGGTGCTGTTCAACGCGCCTCCCGGCGACTGGGAGTCCGGGGAGCGTGGCATGGGGGGGGGGCCCCCCCCCCGGCGGGGGGGGCGCGGGCGCCCCCGCGCCGCGCCCCCCCGGGGGGGGGGGGGGGAGTGGGGGGGGGGGGGGGGGAGCCCCCGGCGCGCCCCCCCCCCCCCCCCC
>NZ_JBHYIG010000520.1:0-1666 GCF_042740015.1 Streptomyces sp. NPDC059037 | reverse complement strand
CCTCCGCGGCGGCCCACCCCGCGCCCGCGGCGTCCGGCCCCCGTCGGGGCCCCCGCCCCCCCCGGCCGCGGCGACGGCCGCGTCCGACCGGGTGTCCACGTCGACGATCAGCAGCCGGCCCGGGTGTTCGGCCTGGGCCGAGCGCAGCAGGCCCCACACGGCGGCGGTGGCCGGATCGGGCTGCTCCATGACGGCGCCCCGGGTGACCACGGCGAGCCGCGCGCCCCCGTCCGCCGACTCGGCGAGGAAGCGCTGCACGCGCTGCAGCACCTCGGCCGTCCTTGCGTGTACGTCGCCGGGCTCCACGTCGACGACGGTGACCGCCGTGGCGGCCCCGTCCGTGTCCACCGGCAGGGCGCGCCACCGCAGTTGGAGCCCGCCGTCCAGGTCCGGTGCCGCTGCCGACGCCGCGGACATGGGCCGCAGCAGCAGCCCGTCCACGGTGATGACGGGGCGCCCGGTCGCGTCGACGGCGGCCAGGGACACCGCGCCGTCTCCGGCGGCGGTCAGCCGGACCCGTACCGCGGTCGCTCCGGACGCCTTCATCGTCACGCCCGTCCAGGAGAACGGAAGCAGCGGCGTCGCGCCCTCGGCGCCGGACAGCGACGGCACGCCGAGCGTGACGGCGTGCAGCGCGGCGTCGAGCAGCGCCGGGTGGATGCCGAACGCGCCCGGCTGCGCGGGCAGTTCGACCTCCGCGTAGAGGGCGTCCGCCGTGCGCCGGGCGGTGCGCAGGCCCTGGAACACCGGGCCGTACCCGTATCCGCGCTCGGCCAGGTCCGCGTACAGACCGTCGACCGGGATCGGCTCGGCGTCGGCCGGCGGCCAGTCCCACACCTCGGCCGGGTGCGCGGCCCGCGCGGACAGCGTGCCCGTCGCGTGCCGGACCAGCGGCTCGGTGCCGGAGGTCGGCGTGGTGGGCGACGAGTGGACGGTGAGGGACCTGCGGCCCTCGTCGTCCGGGGCGCCGACGACGACCTGGAGGTACACGGCGGCGTCGGCCGGGAGCACCAGGGGTGTCTCCAGGGTCAGTTCCTCGACGAGGGGGCAGCCCACCTCGTCACCGGCGTACAGCGCCAGGTCGAGGAAGGCCGTGCCGGGCAGCAGGACCGTGCCGGCCACCGCGTGGTCGGCGAGCCAGGGGTGCGCCCCGGGCAGCACCCGGCCGGTGAGCACCGCCTGGCCGTCGGCGAGGAACACGGCGGCGCCGAGCAGCGGGTGCCGGGTGGCGTTCAGACCGGCGGCGCGGATCCCGGCCGTCGACTCGGCCGCGTCCTGCCAGTAGCGCTGCCCCGCGAAGGAGTAGCCCGGCAGTTCGGTGCGGCGTCCGCCGGGCAGCAGCCGGTCCCACGCCACCGGCGCCCCCGCCACGAACGGCTGGGCGAGCGCCCGGGTGAGCGCGAGGGGCTCCGGCTGACCGGACTTGAGGGTGGCGACGGCGACGTACCCGTCGTCACCGAGGGCCGGGTCGAGGGTGGCGTGCACCATCGGGGTGACCACGGCCTCGGGCCCGACCTCCAGGTAGGTGGTGACCCCCTGGTCGGCGAGGTGCCGGACGCCGTCGGCGAAGCGTACGGCCCCGCGGACGTGCTCCACCCAGTACTGCGGGGTGCGCAGACGCTCGGGGTCGACCGGGCCGCCGGTGACGTTCGAGACCACGGGGATC
>NZ_JBHYIG010000519.1:0-1814 GCF_042740015.1 Streptomyces sp. NPDC059037 | reverse complement strand
TCCACCCGCCCCCGGCCCTCCGCCCCGCCCCCCCCCGCCGGCCCCCCCGGGGCCGGTCATCGACATATCGACGGAAGGGAACCCGGTGATGCCGGGATGATCGCACACAACGCCCAACCGGCAGCCTCACTCGCCCCCGAGGAACTGCGCGCGCTGATGGCCGGATTCCCGACCGGAGTCACGGTGATCACCGCCTTCGACGCGGCGGGGCGACCCTGGGGGATGACGTGCTCGTCCCTGTGCAGCGTCACGCTCCGGCCGCCGACGCTCCTGGTCTGCGTCAGGAACGGAAGCCCGACCCTCGCGGCAGTACTGGAGGGGGGCCGGTTCGCGGTCAACCTCCTCGATGACGCAGGGCGTCCGGCCGCCGAGCTGTTCGCATCGGGCGCGGCGGACCGCTTCGACCGCGTGAAGTGGGAGGACGCCCCCGGTGGCGGCGGCCCGCATCTGCCGCACGACGCGCACGCGGTGGCCGACTGCCGGGTCCTGAAGACCGAGACGATCGGCGATCACACCGTGGTCTACGGGCACGTGGAGCAGTCGGTGACGTTCTCGCCCGCCCCGCAGCCGTTGCTCTACGGCCTGCGCAACTATGCAGTCTGGCCCGCGCCATGACCGGCCGGGCCGACCGGGAGGTGGCCGTGAAGGCCAAGAAGGTCCGTACCGACCTGGCCTGGTTCGGGGGCGAGCCCGCCTTCGCCGACGACATCAGGGTGGGCACGCCGAACGTACCGGCCAAGGAGCGCTATCTGGAGCTGGTCGGCGAGGCCATCGACCGCCGGTGGCTGAGCAATCTCGGCCCGCTCGTGCAGGAGTTCGAGGGTCTGACGGCGGAGCGGACCCTGCGCCGGCACAACACCGCGACGGGCAACGCCACCGCGGCGCTGCAGGTCGCGGCGAAGGCGTGCGGCGTCACCGGGGAAGTCATCATGCCGTCGTTCACCTTCGCGGCGACGGCCCTCGCGATGAGCTGGATCGGCCTCACGCCGGTGTTCTGCGACATCGACCCGGAGACCGGCACCCTGGACCCCCTCTCGGTGGCCAAGGCGGTGACCCCTCGCACGGGCGGCATCCTCGGCGTCCATCTCTGGGGCAACCTCTGCGACTTGACGGGACTCGACGGCGTGGCGAGGGACGCGGGCGTGCCGCTTCTCTACGACTCTGCGCAGGCATTCGGCTGCCGGCCCCTGGCGCCGGCCCCCCAGGGAGCGGCGGAGGTGTTCAGCTTCCACGCGACGAAGATCCTGAACACCTTCGAGGGCGGGCTCGTCGCCACCGACGACGACGAGATCCACGCGCGCGTGCGGTCGATGCACAACTTCGGCTTCGACGACGCGATGGAGGTCGCGGGACCGGGGACGAACGCGAAGATGAGCGAGTCGTCGGCGGCGATGGGCATCGCGTCCGTCGAGTGCCTCGACGACACCCTGAGCACCTACAGGTCGCTGTATCTGCGCTACCGGGACGGCCTGGCCGAGGTGCCCGGCGTCACCCTGATCGAGGCTCCCGCAGGGCAGACCCACAACCATCAGTACGTCGTCGTACGGGTGGACCCGGGCGCGGCAGGCCTTGACCGCGACCGTCTCTTCGACATCCTCGGCGCGGAGAACATCCGCACCAAGAAGTACTTCGCACCGGGCTGCCACCGCATGCCGCCCTACCGCGACGACGCCGTGCACACGCCGCTCGACCTGCCGGCGACCGAGGAGCTCGCGGGGCGTGTGCTCGCCCTGCCGATGGGGCTCTCGGTGGCGCCGGACGACGTGGACCTGATCTGCGACGTGATCGCGGCCGCGGTCCGCCACGCCTAGCGG
>NZ_JBHYIG010000518.1:0-1840 GCF_042740015.1 Streptomyces sp. NPDC059037 | reverse complement strand
TGTGAGGCCGACGGGATTCAGGCGCGTCGTATCGCGGTGGATTACGCCTCGCACTCGCCGCAGGTCGAGGACTTGAAGGCCGAGCTGCTGGACGTACTCGATGGGATCGAGCCGCGTGCGGGTCAAGTCCCGCTGTTTTCAACGGTGTCGGGTGAGCTGATCGATACGGCGTCGATGGATGCGGAGTACTGGTTCACCAACCTCCGTCAGGCCGTCCGCTTCGACGCGGCGCTGGACTCGCTCCTGGAGGCCGGACACCGCGTCTTCGTCGAGGCCAGCCCCCACCCCGTCCTGCTCGGCGCCGTGAGCCAGAACGCCGACCACGGCCGCACCGCCGGAGTGACCGCCGTCGGCACCCTCCGTCGTGAAGAGGGCGAAGAGGCACGGCTGTTGCAGAACCTGGCCGAGCTGTTCGTCGCCGGTGTGGACGTGGACTGGTCGCCATGGGTGGCGGGCGGGCGTCCGGTCGAATTGCCCACGTACGCCTTCCAGCGCCGCCGGTACTGGCAGCCCGCCGCCACGACCGCCGACGTGGGGTCCGCCGGTCTGGCCGCCGTGCGGCACCCGCTGCTCGGCGCCGCCGTACGTCTCGCGGGCAGTGACGACATCGTGCTCACCGGGCGGATATCCCGGGCCACGCACCCCTGGCTGGCGGACCATGGCGTCTTCGGCACGGTGCTGCTTCCCGGAACCGCCTTTGTGGAGCTGGCACTTCGCGCGGGCGACGAAGCCGGCTGCCCGTCCCTGCGGGACCTGACGCTGCACGCCCCGCTGTCCCTGCCCGAACACGGTGAGGTCGACCTCCAGGTGCAGGTCGGCGCCGCCGACGGCAACGGCTGCCCGCTCGACATCTACTCCCGGTCCCACCGGGCCGACGGCACGGCGGAATGGACGCACCACGCCAGTGCCGTCCTCTCCGACGAGGGGGCGGTGCGGCCGGAGATCACCGGGTCCCTGTACGGCACCGCGTGGCCGCCCACCGACGCGGAGCGCCTGGACGTCGACGCCCACTACGACACGCTGGCCGCCGCCGGTCTGGAGTACGGTCCGGCGTTCCAGGGCCTGTCCGACGTATGGCGGCTCGGCGACGAGATCCTCGCGCGGGTCACCCTGCCCGGCCGGCAGGCGGAGGAGGCCCAGCGGTTCGGGCTGCACCCCGCCCTGCTCGACGCGGCGCTCCAGGCCGCCGCGGTGGACGGTCTCGACGGGCGTACGCCGCTGCCCTTCTCCTTCGGCGCCGTCACCCTGCACGGCCGCGGCGCGAGCGAGGTGCGGGTGCGCATCGCCCCCACCGGTTCTGACACCTTCACGGTGGAGGCGGCCGACGCGTCCGGCACGCCGGTCGCCCGGATCGACTCGCTCCTTGTGCGCCCGGTGACGGCCGGGGATCTCGTTACCCCGGACAGCAGCACGGATGTGCTGCTCTCCGTCGAGTGGTCCGTGTACGAGGGTGACGCGGACGCCGGGGCGAGCGCTCCGGAAGTGACGCTCCTGAAGGCCGCCGACGCCGGGCCGGACGCCGGTGACGAGGCGACCAGGGCCCGGGTGGCGCTGCACGCGACGCTGCGCGAGATGCAGGAGTGGCTCGCGGCGGAGCGGCCCGCATCGGAGCGGCTTGTCGTGCTGACCCGCCGGGCCGTGTCGACCGGCGCCGAGGAGCCGGGCCGCGCCGTCAACCTGACGCACGCCCCGGTGTGGGGTCTGGCACGGGCCGCCCGTGCGGAGAACCCGGGGCGGGTCTTCCTCGTCGACGTCGACGAGGGCGTCAACGACCTCGTAGCCCGTGTACAGGACTAGGGGGTGCTACACGGGTGAATGAGACAAAAAAAAGATCCCACCA
>NZ_JBHYIG010000517.1:0-1853 GCF_042740015.1 Streptomyces sp. NPDC059037 | reverse complement strand
GGGGGGCGCGCACCGCGCCGCCGGGGGGGGGCCATGACCTTCCCCAAGCTCTCAACTCCGTTCGAGCAGGGGAGACCCCATCCCAAGCTCTCAACTCCGTTCGAGCAGGGGAGACCCCATCCCAAGCTCTCAACTCCGTTCGAGCAGGGGAGACCCCATCCGGAGACGCGCACGGAGGAACCGCCCGCGCAGAGCCTTTGGCGCAACGGCGACTTCCTCAGATTCTGGCTCGGCGAGACCCTCTCGCTCCTCGGCACCCAGGTCACGAACCTCGCCCTGCCGCTGACCGCGATCCTCGCGTTCGACGCCACCGACGAACAGGTCGGCATCCTGCGGTTCCTGCAACTCGTCCCGTACCTCGGCCTCGCCCTGGTCTTCGGGGTGTGGGTGGACCGGGCCCGACGGCGGCGGATCATGCTCGGCGCCAACCTCGTACGGATGATCCTGCTGGCCCTCGTCCCCGTCCTGTACTGGACGGAGGCGCTCAGCCTGGCCTCGCTCCTGGTGATCGCCTGCGCCGTCGGCGTCGCGTCGGTGCTCTTCGACGTGAGCTGGATGTCGTACGTACCCACGCTCGTACGCGACCCCAAGCACTATGTCGAGGCCGGCGCCAAGATGGGCATGAGCTCATCGGCGGCCGACGTGGCGGGCCCCGGGCTCGCGGGTGTCCTGGTAGGCGCCCTCACCGCGCCCGTGGCGCTGATCGTCGACGCCTTCTCGTATCTGGTGTCGCTGATCTCGCTGCTGCTGATCCGCACACCCGAGCCCCGGCCCCGACCGCCCGCCGCACGACGGCACTTGCCCACCGAACTCCGGGACGGCCTGCGCCTGGTCCTGAAGAATCCGGTCCTGCGGTCGCTGGCCCTGATCGGGTTCTGCTGCAACTTCTCCATGATCACCGTATGGACGATGTTCCTGCTGTACGGAACACGCGACCTGCACCTGGACTCGACGACCCTCGGCTCCGTCTTCGCCACCGCATCCGTGGGCGGACTGATCGGAGCGGCGATCTCCCGCAAGGTCATCCGCCGCTTCCGGCTCGGCCTCGTCTACCTCGTCGCCCAGTCGGCCCTCCTCATGGGACCGACGCTGATCGTCCTGGCCACAGGACCCCGGCCGGTGATGGTGGCGATGTTCGTCCTCTCCTTCTTCACCACCTACCTGGGGCTCGGCGTCGCGGGCGTCATCATCGTCAGCCTGCGCCAGGCAAGCACCCCGCAGTCGATGATGGGCCGGATGACGGCGGTCTTCCGCACCCTGCTGTTCGGCGGCGGCGCGCTCGGCGGCCTGTTCGCGGGCCTGCTGTCCGGCCGGATCGGCGCCCGGGGCGCCTTGACCGTGGCGGCGATCGGCTCGGCCGCCGTACTGATCGCGCTCGTCCTGTCCCCGGTGAGCCGACTGCGCGCCCTGCCGTCGGCACCGGAGGAACCCGCCATGGCGGCGGCGGACGGGCGGGCCGCCGACTGAGGCGCACGGCCTGGCGCGGTGTCACCCGGGTGTCCGTCACCGACCGTTCGGGTTCGGGGATGCCCGATTCCGCCCGCCCTAGTAGGGTCGGTGGCCGCGTGATGGCTGACGGCCGCGCCCCGGCCTCCCGGCCCTTGTGAGGGCCCATGCGTACGTGGCCTTCCCGGCCCCACCCGGGAAGGGCTCATGGCATGCGCGCGTACGGGAACGCCCCGTGCGCGCAGGATCCGGGATGCGGCTCCTGACGTCTCACGGGCAGCACGGGGGGCCCCCCGGGGCCCCCCCCCCCCCCCCCGGGCGCCCCCCCCCCCCCCGCGGCGGAGAGCGATCCCCAGACCATGAGCCCCCCCCCCACACACACACACCCCCACCCCGAGAGACTCAAA
>NZ_JBHYIG010000516.1:0-1908 GCF_042740015.1 Streptomyces sp. NPDC059037 | reverse complement strand
TGGGCGCCCCAACCATCGCCCCCCCGTCGATCGTCTTTCGGGCATGGAGAGCAGGTGCTGGATGGTCGCTCTGCCGGCCATCGACGGCAGGCAGTACGTGTACCGGGTGTACGCCCCGGACGACGCGCTGCCCGCCGACCTGTTCTGGGAAGCCTGGCACTGCCACGACGAGAGCCGACTCCCCCGGGCCTGCGACCTGTTCGACGCGGCGGTGATCCGCAAGGTCGGCTGAGCGCGGGCCGGACGGCTGGGCTACGCCTGCCGGGTTCCGATGATGACCGTCGCGTACAGCTCGTCGTCGTTCACCGACCGCGGCACGAGACCGCCGTCGGCGACCGCTTCGAGCGCGTACGGCACCTGCCGCTCGCTCGTCTCGAACAGCAGCCGGCCGCCGGGGGCCAGCCAGCGCGCGGCGTCCGCGGTCACCCGGCGCAGCACGTCGAGCCCGTCGGCGCCGCCGTCGAGCGCCACCCGCGCCTCGTGGATCCGGGCTTCCGGCGGGAGCAGGCCGACCTCTTCGGTGGGTACGTAGGGGACGTTGGCCAGCAGGATGTCGACGCGGCCACGGAGTGCGGCGGGCAGCGGTGCGTAGAGATCGCCCTCGTAGACCTCGGCGCCTATGCCGGCGACGTTGCGCCGGGCGCAGCGCACCGCGGCGGGGTCGATGTCGGCGGCGTACAGCTCAACCCTCTCGACGGCCGCGCCCAACGCGGCCCCCAGCGCGCCCGATCCGCAGCACAGATCGACGACGACCGCTCCGGGTCGCGCCGACTCGGCGGCCTGCCGCACGAGGAACTCGGTGCGCCGTCGCGGCACGAAGACCCCCGCGTCCACGGCGATCCGCAGTCCGCAGAACTCCGCCCAGCCCAGGACGTGTTCGAGGGGCAGGCCGGTGACGCGCCGGTCCACCATGGCGGCGAGTTCGGCGGGGTCGTGGGCCGTGGAGATGAGCAACTCCGCCTCGTCCTCGGCGAAGACACAGCCGGCGGCGCGCAGCGCGGCGACGACAGCGGCCGTGGTGGGCGAGGACAGGGACGGTGACGCGGGTGATGACGGTGAAGCCGACATGAAAGAACCTTTCGGGATGCCTGTGGGGCTCCCTCGGTCACCTATGCCGGGTGAACCGCGCGGTCGCGAGAGGGGAGCACCCGACCTGCTACTGCGGTAATGGGTCTCACCTCCTCGTTCCGTCTCCACTGCGTCGTTCGCAGGGGACGGCCACAGTACCCGACCCGCATCCCGGCGGCATCGGCGCACCCCGCCACGGATCTGACGGTTCATCAGTATTGAATGTTCGAGGCCCTGCGGCTACGTTCCGCGACACCGCAGCTGCGCCCCGCCGCAGCGCTCAACGAGAAGGGGTCGTCGCATGGCCGAAGTCAGCGCGGAAGCACGGATCGAGGCGCCCGCCGAGAAGGTCTGGGCCCAACTCACCGACTTCTCCTCGTACGGCGAATGGAACGCCACCCACACCAGCTTCCCCAAGGGCGGCCCCACCACGCTGGAGGTCGGCGGCACCTTCGCGGAGAACATGAAGCTGATGGGCTTCCCGGCCGAGGTCGCATGGACGATCGAGGAGTTGGAGAGCTCCCGCACCCTGGCGATCCGGGGCAAGGGCCCGATGGGCGTGAACGTCGGCACCCGCTACAGCCTCACCCCCGACGGGGACGCGACAACGGTGCGCATCGACGGGGAGTTCACGGGCGCGGCGGTCTCCCTGATGGCGGGCAAGCTCAAGGACTCGGCGACGGCGGCGCTGACGGAGTCGCTGCGCAAACTGGGCGGCCTGGTGACCTGAACCCCGCCCGGCACACACAGCCAGGGGGCCCCCCCCACAAATGCGGGGGGCCCCCGCCCCAACCCGGGGGGGGGGGTAAAACCAAACCCCCCCCCCGGGAGCCCGCGAGG
>NZ_JBHYIG010000515.1:0-1911 GCF_042740015.1 Streptomyces sp. NPDC059037 | reverse complement strand
TTGAGCCCGCCCCCGCGCGGGCGCGGGGCGCCTTGACGGCGCCGGGACGACACTCACGCGGGGGGCGGGCGCCCCCCCCCCCCCCCCCCCCCCCCCCCCCGCTCCGGAGTTCACGCGGTGTCAGGTCAGACTTCGACGACCACGGGCAAGATCATCGGGCGCCGGCGGTAGTTGTCCGAGACCCACTTGCCCAGCGTGCGGCGGATGAGTTGCTGCAGCTGGTGGGGCTCCACGACCCCGTCCTGGGCCGACTTCTCGAGGACCTCCTGGACCCTCGGGATGACGGCCGTGAACGCCGAGTCGTCGATGCCGGAGCCGCGGGCCTGGACGTGCGGGCCCCCGGTGATCTTGCCGGTGCTGGAGTCCACCACCACGAAGACCGAGATGATGCCCTCGTCCCCGAGGATCCTGCGGTCCTTGAGGGAGGACTCGGTGACGTCGCCGACGGAGAGTCCGTCCACGTAGACGTAACCCGCCTGGACCTTGCCGACGATCTTCGCCTTGCCCTCGACGAGGTCGACGACCACGCCGTCCTCGGCGATCACGATGCGGTCGTGCGGGACGCCGGTGAGGGCGCCCAGCTCGGCGTTGGCCCGCAGGTGGCGCCATTCGCCGTGGACCGGCATCAGGTTCTTGGGCTTGCAGATGTTGTAGAAGTACAGCAGCTCGCCGGCCGAGGCGTGGCCGGAGACGTGCACCTTCGCGTTGCCCTTGTGGACGACGTTGGCGCCCCAGCGGGTCAGGCCGTTGATCACGCGGTAGACCGCGTTCTCGTTGCCCGGGATGAGCGACGACGCCAGGATCACCGTGTCGCCCTGGACGATGCGGATCTGGTGGTCGCGGTTGGCCATCCGGGAGAGGGCCGCCATCGGCTCGCCCTGCGAGCCCGTGCAGACGAGCACGACCTCGTTGTCCGGGAGGTCGTCCAGCGTCTTGACGTCCACCACCAGGCCCGGCGGGACCTTCAGGTAGCCGAGGTCCCGGGCGATGCCCATGTTGCGGACCATCGAGCGGCCGACGAAGGCGACCCTGCGGCCGTACTCGTGGGCCGCGTCCAGGATCTGCTGGATGCGGTGCACATGGCTGGCGAAGCTCGCGACGATGATCCGCTTCTGGGCGCCGGCGAAGACGCCCCGGATCACGTTCGAGATGTCGCGCTCCGGCGGGACGAAGCCCGGGACCTCGGCGTTCGTCGAGTCGGAGAGAAGGAGGTCGATGCCCTCCTCGCTCAGCCGCGCGAACGCGTGCAGGTCGGTGAGGCGGCCGTCCATCGGCAGCTGGTCCATCTTGAAGTCGCCGGTGGCGACGACCATGCCCGCGGGGGTGCGGACGGCGACGGCCAGGGCGTCGGGGATGGAGTGGTTGACCGCGATGAATTCGCAGTCGAACGGGCCGAGGCGCTCGCGGTCGCCCTCGGCGACCTCCAGCGTGTACGGACGGATGCGGTGCTCCTGGAGCTTCGCCTCGATGAGCGCGAGGGTCAGCTTGGAGCCGATCAGCGGGATGTCCGGCTTCTCGCGGAGGAGATACGGGACACCGCCGATGTGGTCCTCGTGGCCGTGCGTGAGCACAATGCCGTCGATGTCGTCGAGGCGGTCCCTGATGGACGTGAAGTCCGGCAGGATCAGGTCGATTCCGGGCTGCTCCTCCTCGGGGAAGAGCACTCCGCAGTCGACGATCAGCAGGCGACCGTTGTACTCGAAGACGGTCATGTTGCGGCCGATCTCGCCGAGGCCGCCGAGCGGGGTGACCCGCAGGCCGCCCTTCGGGAGCTTCGGCGGGGCGCCGAGTTCAGGATGCGGATGACTCAAAAGACTCTCCTCACCACGCGCCCCCCCGACCGCCCAGGCCCGGTGCGCGCATTACGGTGGGGCAGGAGGAGTTGTGTGGTGGGGGGGTGGGCGTTTAAAC
>NZ_JBHYIG010000514.1:0-1920 GCF_042740015.1 Streptomyces sp. NPDC059037 | reverse complement strand
TACACGTAAATCTCTGTTTTAATGGATGTATTCAAGGAATGACAGACCCGTGCCCGAACCGTCGCCCACCGAGACCCGGCGGGCGACGGAATACAGGAAGGGTCGAGATCCGCGATGAATATCAAAAACGCGGCGCACTCCCCCGTGCACTACATCGTGCACTCACTTGTGCACTGCCTTATGCACTCACTCGTGCACTACACCGTCAGCGCGCGATCGCCTCACGCACGACGTCGATCGCGCCCACCGGGCACAGCTGGGCGGCCAGCTCGACCGGCTGCTCGAGGTCCGCGGGCGGCTGCGTGACGCGCAGCAGCACCAGACCTTCCGTGTCGTCCTGGTCGAAGACCTCCGGGGCGTTCACCACGCAGTTCCCGGAGCCCGCGCACAGTTCCCTGTTCACCGTGATGTGCATGGTCACCACGTCACCGGCAGCTCGGCGACGCCGAACGTCACGGCCATCGGACGCTGCGGGACATCGGCCAGCTTCAGCTCGGAGCGCAGACGGGGGAAGCGGCGGGCCAGCTCGACCAGCGCCACCCGCAGTTCGGCCCGGGCCAGGGGCTGGCCGATGCACTGGTGCAGGCCGAAGCCGAACGCCATGTGCCGGTGCGCCTCGCGCCGCTTGGGGTCGAAGTCGTCGGGGTCCTCGAAGACCGAGTGGTCCCGGTTGGCCATCGACAGCATCGCCACGACGCCTTCGCCCGCCTTGATCTGCTGACCGCCGATCTCGGCGTCCTCCATGGCAAGGCGGGGCAGTCCCGTGCGTACGACGGTGATGTACCGGAGCAGCTCCTCCACCAGGCCGGGCGCAAGGCTCGGGTCCGCGCGCAGGGCGTCGAGCTGCCCGGGGTGTTCCAGGAGCGCGAGGGCGGAGAGGCCGATCATGTTGGCCGTGGTCTCATGGCCCGCGACGAGCAACAGCATGGCCAGGCTGACGAGTTCGTCCTCCCGGAGCTGGCCGGTGTCCACCCGCTCGACCACGAGCCGGCTGAGCAGGTCGTCCTCGGGAGTGGCCCGCTTGAACTTGATGAGGTCACCGAGGAGTCCGGCGAGCGCGCCAAGGGCGGCCTGGGTCTCTTCGGGACCGGAGTTCCTGTCCATGATCACGCGACTGTGATCCTGGAAGAAGTCATGATCGGAGTACGGGACTCCGAGCAGATGACAGATCGTCATCGACGGGACGGGGAGCGCGAACTCGTTCATCAGGTCCGCGGGCGGCCCGATCTCCCGCATCCGCTCCAGCGCCTGGACCACCGTCTCCTCGATGAGCGGCTCGATCCGCCGGATGTTCTTGATCATGAACTCGGCGGTCAGCATCCGCCGGAACCGGCTGTGCTCCTCGCCGTCCATGAAGATGAACAGGCCCGATGCGTCCTCCTGCTTGGGAGGTATCGGGTTGAGTATCGGAAATCCTGTCTTGTACTGGTCCGAGCTGAACCCGGGATGCCGTAAAAGCTGTCGTACGTCGTCATGCCTGCTGATCAGCCAGGCCCAGCCCCCAAAGGGAAGTCGGACTTTTCCGACGGGCCCCTCGAGTCGCTCCAGATCCGCTCCCTTGACGGGAATGAACGGGTTGTCGTCCGGGCCAATAAACGGGAATGCCGGAAGGCTTGCGACATCCACGTCTGCCACGTCCCCCACTACGTCAACACCTCGCAGAACTCGGTATTGGAATGAGGATTCAGACTAACAAGGAGGTTGACCGAAAAATGATCGATCGTGAGACAGGTCACACAACTTGCAAGCGGCCGGATTCAAAACCGGGCACCTGATATTGATGCTCCCTTACGACTCCGCCGCACCTCGCTGGCGGGGGGGGGGGGGGGTGGTGGGGGGGGCGCCCCCGCGCGCCCGCCCCGCCCCAGGGCGGGGGATAAAAAATAGGAACCCGCCGAAGGGGGGGGGGAGAGCCCCCCC
>NZ_JBHYIG010000513.1:0-1934 GCF_042740015.1 Streptomyces sp. NPDC059037 | reverse complement strand
GCGCTTCCTGGATGAGAGGTGGGGGGTGGGGGACCTACTTTGGAAAAGTAGCGTTCCGACACAAGGGGGCGCGCGGCGCTGCGAAACACAACCTTGCCGAAGCAGCTTCCCCACACCCCCCTCCCGGGCCGGCCCGACGATCGACACCAGTCTCGTCAACCCTCTACCCGCCCGACCTTCCGGGGCGACCAATCACGGCCATGAGCAGGTGAGGGGGGTGGGGGACCTACTTTGGAGTTCGGCACCGCACCCATTGACCGACTCACCAAGTTCGACGGTTAGACCCCTCCCCGGCCGCGCAGCCTTCGCGCTCGTGGTGGGCTCGTGCGACTTCGGGTTGCCGCTGAGGAACCGGATGCCGCTGACCATTTCCATGACCCGTCTGTGGAATGTTGCGATCTGGCCCTTTTCGAGCATGGCGGCAATTGCGGGTCAGTTGTGGGGGTGGACGGGGAGGGGGGATTGAAGTTGCGGGTGACATGGATGAGTTGATGTTTCCGGATGACATCGAATGCGCGAGCGAGTGGTGTGCGCCGTACTTCGGGCTGGCTGCTTTCACTCCTGTTGCCCGGTCTGTTGCGAAGGCGAGGGTGGAGGAACACGGGTGACGTCCCGTCACTGGTGGAACCAGACCGCGAAACAGGGAGACCTTCGCATGCCTCCGATCCCGGTACGGCCCGGTGTCTACAAGTTCCACGCCCATCTCATCGGCGCGACCTCACTGATGACGGCCACCGAGCACGCCATCGACAAAGGCGCCCCCGTCATCACCGACCACCTGAACCCGATGCCGATGGAACAGGAGTGGGCCGTCGCTCCCGCCGAGTCCGTACCGGGCTCGGCGTACGTGATCTACCTCGCGTACCACGAGGCGGCAGGCCTCGTGATCCCCGAAGACAAGCTGTGGGTCAACGGCGTACCGCGGCCCGAGTGGGCGAAGTTCACCTTCGAGCGGGTCATCGGCGGAGTCAAGATCCTCTCGGAGAAGGGGCTCGCCTTGCGCGCCGGTCACCGCGGCGCGCAGATCGAACTCGCCCCGCCGAAGCCCGACTTCCAGGAAACGTGGACGCTTGAGTTCGTGAGGCCTCTCGACGAGGAGTAGCCCAGGACCTTCGGGGCGACCGGCGACCGATGAGACCGACGGTCGCCCCGATAGCGACCCATCGCGAAGCCACGGCGACGTCGAGGGATTCAGGCCAATCACGCCACTCCTCCAGCCCGTTGCAGCAGCCGGGCAGGAGGTTGGCGCTGGTGCCGCGGTGGCTCGCAGGCAGCCGTACCGCGCACGGCGGATCCGCTCCGCAGACCTGGAGGCCGTCGAGCCCACGCGCACACCCCCCTCCCGGCCGGCCCGGCCTTCCGGGGCAACCGACACGGTCATGAGCAGGGCGAGGGGGTGGGGCACCTACTTTGGAAAAGTAGCGTTCCGACACAAGGGGGCGCGCGGCGCTGCGAAACGCAACTTTGCCGAAGTAGGTTCCCCACACCCCCGCAGCCAGCTCAGGTCCGACCAAGCGTCGAGGGCCGCGAGTTGTATTCGTTGTATTCGTTGTATTCATGGGCTGTGCCCGGCCGATTCAGACCACAGCCCCGCTTACCAGCCCGCCCCGGCCAGTCAACGCCTCGGCTGCTCAGCGACTCGGCGGCCTCAGCAGCTCGACACCTCGGCTGCTCGGCGACTCAGCGGCTCCACACCTCGGCGGCTCGGCGGCTCGGCGGCTGTGCAGCACGGTGGATTGAGGGCCGCGCCGGGGCCTGGCCGGGCCAGCCGCTCGGGGCACCTCTCACCGACCGCCACCCGCTCCACAAGACCAGCGTCCGCCCCCGCACCGGCCGCACACCCACACCACCGCCCCACGCCCACACCATCGCCCGACACCCACACCTGAACCATCGCCCCCGCCCACACCACCGCCCTGCACCCACACCCGTGA
>NZ_JBHYIG010000512.1:0-1956 GCF_042740015.1 Streptomyces sp. NPDC059037 | reverse complement strand
AAAACACAAAACTTTATATTAAACCAAAACCGGTTCACTTTTTTGGAGCCTTTTTTTTTCTATCCCGAAGGGTTATTTGTCAGAATGACAAACCGATTTCGAGCCGGCGAGAACCCATTGTCACACCACGATTTAGGGGGTGTGTATAAATGGGCACTCTCTGTGAAATTTGAAGCTTTGAAATTCCGAATGGCGCACTTATACACTCTGTCGAGTGAGTGCTAAAATGCTGAAGCATTTCCGTCAAGCGTGTGGAGGAATCTTGTAGAGAGATATAGCATAGATACCCGTATCTCTAGAGATATTTTGGTATATCCCTGCTATATCTATGGGGTATCTATGCTATATCTTTGGCTTCAAAAACGGCACCTGTTCTAAGAGCATAGAAACTCAACAGGCACAGCCTGTTTGACACCCTTTTTTTTAGGGTGGCACCGAGTTTCCTTATGCTCTTTTTCTCTGAAGCTAAACCTGTTTTATATGTCGTAGTCTTTTTATTGGGAGTGACCCCTTGCTGTACAATTTCCGGAGGTGCCGATAAGGGACGAATTTTCCCTTGTCGGTTGCCTTTGGGGATTGTAAGGGGTGGAGGCTCGGAATCAAAAGGAAACGAAATATCATTCCGAGTGTGCTTCTTTTTTCTGTTCTTGAATTCTATTATTTCCAATGTTAGAATTATGTTAACAACTTGTTAGGAGTGTGTTTGGATGGAAGAGAAAAAACAAATTGGACCTCGAATTACTGTTGAAACATTTAAAAAGCTAGAGTTATTAGCCGAACATTTTACAAAACACAATGAATTTGGAAGAGTTTCAAAAGATGCTGTAATTGAGTTTGCTATTAAGGAATTGTATAGGGACTATTTGGGAAAAGGACGCTAATTTTTGTTGAAAAACTGACTTCGGATTTGGGGTTCTTTATTATTAACTTGATTTTAATTAAACATTACAGGAAAAATTGAGGGGAAATGGATGGATAAACGCAATGGTGACGCGGTTTTCATAGCTCCAAATGATGTTGTAAAAGTGACCACTATGAATCACGTCATTGAAGTTCAGCATATGGAGAAGATGAACCGGAAAAATAATATCAAAAAATTGGACAAGGATAGGTTTGTAGACCTCTCTACTGGGGAGATCCGGGAGTTCGAGCATTCGGAAAATCGGCAGGAAAATTATAATTCTTTGAGACAAACCTTTAAGAAGCTGCGTTATTTGATAAATAACAATTTTATAGGACGGCCAAATGAATTACATATAACTTTGACATACAAGAAAAATATGACGGACACGAAAAAACTTTATAGTGATTTTCAAAATTTTATCGACAGGTTGCGTTATAAATACAAGAAAGAAAGTTCGATAGATTATTTATCGGTGGTAGAGCCACAAGGACGTGGAGCCTGGCATTGTCATGTTTTAATGCGCTTTAATGATTTGGATAAGATTTATATTAAAAATGCTGAATTAAGGAGTCTATGGGGTTTAGGATTTGTAACAATCAAGTCATTAAAGGATATAGACAACATAGGAGCCTATTTGAGCGCTTATTTGACTGATATAGACCTAGAAGATGTCCAAGACAGGGAAACAGCCTTAAAAGTGGCTTCAGAGGGCTGTGAGGTGCAAACAAAGATCGTAGAAGGTCGGGAAAAGAAATTTTTAAAAGGCGGACGGCTGCACATGTATCCTTCCGGAATGAATATGTATCGAAAATCAAAAGGGATTGTTAAGCCGGAACGGGAAGAAATGAAGTTCGGAGACATAAAAAAAGTAGTGGGTTCGGCAAAACCACACTACGAGAAAAGTTATCATGTCGAAAATGACAATTTTGAAAACACAATTTCGTTTCTCCAGTATAACACAAAACGTGATTTTTGAAGCAAAACGGTTCCTCTTTATGGAGCCGTTTTTTTTATTTCCCGAAGGGTTATTTGTCAGAATGACAAACCGATTT
>NZ_JBHYIG010000511.1:0-1971 GCF_042740015.1 Streptomyces sp. NPDC059037 | reverse complement strand
GGTGCGGGGGGGGGGGGGCGCGGGGGGTGGGGGGGGGGGTGTGTGTGGCCGCCCCCCCCGGAGCCCCGAAGCCCGTCATGAACGGTGGCGACGGTGTGGGAACCCGCTTGTGGCCTCGGCATTTCCAGTGAGTTGAGGAGCTGTCAGACAGCGGACGCAGCTGGCCTCCTGAGCCGATCGTCACACCGGTCCACGACTCACCTGGCCGGTTACCTGGCGAGTCGGATCAGTCTGGCCGGATCCGTGATGTGGATGGCCCGATAGGCGAGTTGAATCACGTCGTGCTGCTCGAGCTCTTTGAGGACCTTGTTCAGGGAGGGGCGTCGTACGCCGAGCATGGCCGCGAGCGTGCGCTGGGGCAGTGGCACGGTGCCGTCCTCGGCCTCCGCAAGCAGGAGGCGGGCAGTCTGCTGGGGCAGGGTGGCGCCGAGCTGGGCGACGAGACGGGCCTGGCTGTGGGCGAGGCGGGCAGCGATGGAAGCGAGCCAGCGACGTGCAATGGCCGGGTGGCGGTCCAGGACGCGGGAGAAGTCGGCGGCGGGCAGGTGCAGGAACGTACAGGCGTCCAGGGTGCGGGTGGTGTAGGGCAGGGGCATGCCGAGGAGGAGTTGGACGTCGCCGTCGACGTCCCCGGCGCGCAGGACGTGCACCACCACCTGGCGCGGTCCGGTGCCGACGGTCAGTTCGGCGTGCCCCTCCCGCAGAATCCACACCCCGTTCGAGGCGGCGCCCGCGGTGGTGACGGCGGAGCCTGGGCGGGCCTCGACGGGGCGCAGGACGCCCGCGAGGGCGGTCAGGTCGGTGTGGTTCAGCGGTGCGTGGCGGCCGCGACCGACGCAGCGGGCGACCCAGGCGGCCTGCTTGAGCTGCTGCGCGTGTGGACCGGTGAGCGCGGTGAGCCGGGACGTGACCTGTGCGGTCGCGGAGTGGGCGGATGGTGTCATCGTGCCGACACTTCCTTCGGTTCAGCGGATGCGAGCGGGTTTCCTCGGTGCCTCCTCGGTGCCGGATCGGGAGGGTGCCTGGCAGGCGGAGCACGAGGGCTGCCCGCACCGAAGTGCCGTCACCTCACCGGGTGGTACGTCTCGTCCGATCCGTCGGACCTCGCTTCGTCCGGTGGGCGGGACTTCCTTTTCCGGGCGGCAACACGGCGGCGGTGCAGGACCCGTGCCGTCCACCTCAACGTGAGCAGGACGAGCACGGCGGCCACGATGGGCCAGGGGCCCAGGTCGTTCAGCCACTGGGTCACGGCGCCCTGCCAGCGGGTGGCGGTGCTCACCACGGGGTCGTGGTCGGCATCGCCACGCAGCAGGCGGATCTCGTACCAGCCGTAGTAGGCGACGTAAGCGCCGGCGAGGAGTATCAGCACCCCGGAAGCACGGCTGACGTAGGGCAGGACGGCGCGGATGCGGGCCACGGCGGCCTGCCGGGACTGCGCCACGGCCAGCGTCAACACCCCAACGACCAGGCCCATCCCCGCGGCGTACGCGAGGAACACACCGACCACTGCGGGCACGCTGCCGACGCGGAAGGCCGTGGTGGTGAGCGCGAGGAAGGGGCTGATGGTGCAAGAGGCGGTGCCGAAGGCGAGGCGATGACGGCGCAGGCGAAGAGGAGCCTGATCCCGCGCCCTGAGACCCGTGATCAGGACTCGGCGTAGCGGGCCAGGAATGAGCGTTCGGGATCCGAGAGGCGGCGAGGGCGACCTGTGTCCAGGTTGTAAGCGACGATCGCGGTCGTCCCCTCGGCGTACAGCTGGTTGGCGTCACGGATCTCGTACGCCAGCTCAAAGGACACGGCCCGGCTCTGCGCAACCCAGACATGTACGTCGACGGGATCTTCGCGGTAGTGCAAAGGCGCTCGGTACTCAACTCCGGCGCTGCTCACGACGAACGCGTTCTGGCGGCGTCCTGCTTCGTCGGCGGGCAGCACCTCCTGGAACATCCTCGTGCGTGCTTCCTCCATGTACCC
>NZ_JBHYIG010000510.1:0-1997 GCF_042740015.1 Streptomyces sp. NPDC059037 | reverse complement strand
CCGCGCGGCGCGCTCGGCGGCGGGCGCCCTCCCGCTCTGTGCGTGCCCCCCCCCCCCGGGCGTGTGCAGACGCTGTGGAGAGAGAAAAGTTCTGCGGGTAAGGGAACGGCAAAGCCGGGATGTTCGTTACCCCGTGCATGACCGCTATGACACCCGGCTCGAACATCCCTCTCACCGCCACGCGCGTAGCGGTGGACGTCGCCGCACCGGGGCGGCTCGACGTGTCGGGCCTGCTGCTCACCGCCGACGGCAAAGTGCGCTCCGACGACGACTTCATCTTCTTCAACCAGCCCGCGGGCCCCGGCGTGACCTATCAGTCGGGCGGCGGCACGACGCCCGACAAGATCACCGTCGACACCACGGCCGTGCCCCCCGGCATCGAGAAGATCGTCGTCACCGCGAGCCCGGACGCCGCGGGCCAGACCTTCCAGGGCATCGAACCCACCGCCACCATCCGCAACGCCGACGACGGCTCCGTACTCGCCACGTTCACTCCCCCGCAGCTCGGCGGCGAGACCGCCCTGGTGGTCATCGAGGTCTACCTGCGCAACGGCGCGTGGAAGGCCCGTGCCGTCGGCCAGGGGTACTCGAACGGCCTCGCGGGCATCGCGACGGACTTCGGCGTTTCGGTGGAGGAGCCCGCGCCCGCCCCGGCCGCCGCTCCGGCCCCCGCCCCGATGGCCCCGCCGGTCGGCGCCCCCGTGCAGGGCCCGCCCCCGCCGGTCGCCGACCCCCGTGTCGCCGCCCCGGCAGCGCCCGCCGCGGCACCCGCGGCCCCCGCGCCCGGCGCCGGGAAGATCAACTTGGACAAGGGCCGCGTCAGCCTGCAGAAGAACCAGACGGTGTCCCTGGTCAAGGGCGGCCAGCCGCTGCTCTCGCAGGTCAAGATGGGCCTCGGCTGGGAGCCCGCGTTCCGCGGCAAGGACATCGACCTGGACGCCTCGGTCATCGCCTACGGCCCGCAGCGCAACCACGTGGACAGCTGCTACTTCGGCAAGCTGTCCATCGTGAACGGCGCGATCAAGCACTCCGGCGACAACCTCACGGGCGAGGGCGGCGGTGACGACGAGGTGATCGTCGTCGACCTCGGCCGGCTGCCGCAGGACGTGACGGGTCTCGTCTTCACGGTGAACTCGTTCTCCGGCCAGAAGTTCACGCAGGTCGCCAAGGCCTACTGCCGCCTCCTGGACGCGGCGACGGGCGAGGAGCTGGTCCGCTTCGACCTCACCAACGCCGAGGCGCAGACGGGCGTGATGATGGCCAAGCTGATCAAGCAGTTCACCGGCGAGTGGGAAATGACCGCCATGGGCGATTTCGTGAAGTCACGCACCGTGCGCGGCATGGTGAAGCCGGCGGCGCAGGCGCTGTAGCCACAGCAGGAAATGCGCAGGGGCGGCAGCCGGGAGGATCTACTCCTCCTGGCGGCCGCCCCTTCGTCGTACGCAGATCAGCGGATCAGAGCTTGGCCAGCTTGGGGTACGGGCTCAGGAACCTTCCCTGGCGGCCCGCGAAGTCGATGACCACCGCTTCCTCGCCTTCGACTCCGACGATCCGTCCGAGTCCGTACTGGTCGTGCGAGACCCGGTCGCCCACGGCGAACTGCTCGATGGGCGGTGCGGGCGGCGGCGGAACGTTGAAGGGACTGTTCGGCAGGTGGCGTCGGGTACCGGGGGGCCTCGTCATGTCCTGAGTATGCGCCCCCGGGAGCCCGCCGCACCATGCTCCGAGCTCACACGGTCCTCACATCGGCATCAAACCGACACACAAACACGGCTTCCCCGTAGCGGTCCGTAGCCACTCCATTGCACCACGCGCACATTTGTGCCCCACGGGACTCCGTCAACGCCGATTTATCCCTTCCGGATCTCTCGTCGCATCCGTTCAGGAAAATCCGGCGGATCCGGTGCGGGGGGGGGGGCGGGGCGGGCCGGCCCCCGGCCCGCCCCCCCCGCCCCCCACCACCACCCCGCCCACACCCGGCGCCTGCCCCGCCGCAC
>NZ_JBHYIG010000509.1:0-2037 GCF_042740015.1 Streptomyces sp. NPDC059037 | reverse complement strand
GCGGTTTGGGTGTTCAAACCCCCCCCCCACCCCGCGGCACCTTGGGGTAACCACCGGCCCCAAATGGGTCCGTAGTGTCTGTGGTGTCGGAAAGCCCGGCAGGCTCCACAGGCTCGGAGAGGCGGACCCCATGGTCACCCACGTCAACGCAGAGGCCCCCGGCGACGAGCGCGGCGCGCTGCTCGCCTTCCTGGACGCCGAGCGCGGCGGCATCCGGCGGGCCCTGATCGGCCTGAGCGACGAGCGGGCGGCGACGAAGCCGAGCGCGAGCGAACTCTCGCTCTCCGGGCTGCTCAAGCATGTCGCGGAGGTCGAGGAGGGCTGGATCTCGCGGGCGAAGGGCGTCGCCCCTGCGGTCGAGCGCACCGAGGCGGACTGGGACGAGTGCTTCCGCCTGACCGAGGACGAGACGGTGGAGTCCGCGTTGGCGTACTGGGCCCAAGTGGCCGACCGCACCGAGGAGTTCATCCGCTCCCTGCCCACCCTCGACGAGACCTTCGCGCTCCCGGACCAGCCGTGGTTCCCGAAGGAGGACGTGTCGATGCGCTGGGTCCTGCTCCGGCTGATCACGGAGATGTCCCGGCACTCGGGCCACGCCGACATCATCCGCGAGTCCCTCGACGGCAAGACGGCCTTCGAGCTGGTGGCGCTGGAGCGCGGGGAGAGCTGGGGCTGACCCTCTTGGCCGCCGGCGCGCCGACGAGGGTGGTTGCCGCTACTCTAATCAAAGTTGATTAGAAAGAGAGGTGGCTTCATGTCGGCGATCCGACTCCTTGTCCTCGGTGCCGTCCGTCAGCACGGCCGCGCGCACGGCTATCAGGTGCGCAACGACCTGGAGTACTGGGGCGCCCATGAGTGGTCCAACGCCAAGCCCGGCTCGATCTACCACGCGCTGAAGCAGATGGCGAAGCAAGGCCTGCTGCATGCGCACGAGATCGCCCCGTCGACCGCCGGTGGGCCGCCGCGCACGGAGTACGAGATCACGGAAGCCGGCACCGAGGAGTTCTTCGCGCTGCTGCGGTCCGCCCTCACCTCGTACGACCAGCGGCCCGACATCCTCTCGGCGGGGCTCGGCTTCATCGTCGACCTGCCGCGCGACGAGGCCGTCGAGCTGCTCAAGGAGCGGGTGCGCTCCATCGAGGCGTGGCGCAGGTCCGTCACGGAGTACTACACGCCCGAGGACGGCCCGGAGCAGCTCGGGCACATCGGCGAGATCATGAACCTCTGGGTGCACACGGCCGACGGCGGCGCGGAGTGGGCACGCGGCCTGATCGAGCGCATCGAGGGCGGGTCCTACACGTTCGCGGGGGAGGGTGAGCCGTTCGTCGCGGTGCTCTCCGAGGGGCAGGAGAACCCGTACGCGACCGGGGAGCGGCACGCGGGGGACGAGCGTTGAAGGTCCTTCCGAATGCCCGCTAATCAAGTTTGACGAATCCCGAATCCGGGAGTACCTTGCTTCGCGTTGGGCTCGTAGTCAAGTTTGACTACGAGTGCGGATCGGGCTCGGAGGGAGACGGATGACGGACGCGATCATCGTCGAGGGAGCACGGAAGCGGTACGGGGAGAAGCGGGCCCTGGACGGCCTGGACCTGGCCGTCGGGCGGGGCACGGTGCACGGCGTGCTCGGCCCGAACGGCGCGGGCAAGACCACGGCGGTGCGCGTGCTCGCCACGCTGCTGCGGGCGGACGAGGGCCGCGTGGAGGTCGCGGGGTACGACGTGAAGCGGCAGCCGGACGAGGTGCGCAGGCGGATCGGCCTGCTCGGCCAGCACGCGGCGCTCGACGAGGAGCTGAGCGGCCGGCAGAACCTGGAGATGTTCGGGCGGCTCTACCACCTGGGTGCCCGCCACGCGCGCGTGCGGGCCGATGAGCTCCTGGTCCGGTTCGGCCTCGGGGAGACGGGCCGCAAGGCCGTCAAGCAGTACAGCGGCGGCATGCGCCGCCGCCACGACCACGCGGCCGCGCGCATCACCGGCCCCGAGGTGCGGTGCCTGGGCGAGCCGACCACCGGCCCCGACCCCCGCGGCCGCCCCGGGG
>NZ_JBHYIG010000508.1:0-2040 GCF_042740015.1 Streptomyces sp. NPDC059037 | reverse complement strand
CTCTCCGGGGTGGGGGGGCCCCGCCACAACACACCCCACACACCCCTCGGCGGGCGGGGCCCCCCCCCCCCCCAACAACCCCCACCGCCCCCCCCCCCGGGGGGGCCCCCCTTCTCTACTTGTTCTCTGAGCCCCCAAGCGGAATCGAACCGCTGACCTTCTCCTTACCATGGAGACGCTCTACCGACTGAGCTATAGGGGCCTGCTGCGCTTCGCGGTTTCCCGCTCGGCAACGGAATAGATCATACCTGAATCCAGGGGCCCGCCGAACCGCCCATTCCTCTGGACCGCCGACACAGGTACTGCCACCCTGCGCCCATGCCGACCCGACGTGGTAAGTCCATGCGGTACGCCATTCCCGCGACGCTCATCGCGCTGCTTGTGCCGCTCGGGGCCTGCGGATCCGACGACGAGGGATCCGACAAGCCCGACAACGCGAAGCCCACCAAGAAGAAGCCCGCCCCGGAAACCCCGCGCCCGGGCGACCAGAAGGTCACCCTCTCCTGGAAGGGACAGAAGCGGGTCTACAGCGTGCACGCCCCACCCGGCTACACCACGGGCAAGCAACTCCCTCTGATCATCGCCATGCACCCCTATCCGGGCACGGGCGACTCGGCGGCCCGGATCACCGACCTCAGCAAGAAGGCCGACAAGGAGAACTTCCTCGTCGCCTACCCCGACGGCCTGAACCAAGGCTTCAACGCACTGGTCTGCTGCGGCACTCAGGACGACGTCGGCTTCCTTCGTACGATGACGAAGAGGCTGGTCGGCACCTGGAAAGCCGACCCGGAGCGCATCTACGCGACAGGAATCTCCAACGGCGGAGACATGGCATACAAACTCGCCGTCGAACTCCCCGACACCTTCGCCGCCATAGCCCCGGTCAGCGGCGGCTACATCGGCCCGGACACGGCACAGGAGTCGTACGTCCCCAAGACACCCGTCTCGCTTGTGACGTTCATCGGCGGCCTCGACCCGCACTACGCGGAGTTCGACGAGGGCATCAAGGCCTGGCAGAAACGCCTGTCCTGCAAGGCGCCGCCGCCCCAGAAGCTCAAGAACAACATCACGAAGACCTCGGCGAAATGCCGCGACGGCTCGACCACCGTCACCTACCGTCTCCCGGACATGGCCCATCAATGGCCGGGCGGCGCCGGCGCAATGGCCGACCCTGAGGCGGGCATCAGCGCGACGGACCTGATGTGGGAGTTCTTCAAGACCCACCCCAAGAAGACGCCTTGAAGGACGACCTACTGGTGCGCTGTGGGAGAGAGCCTCGACTAGAAGGCCGGCTGAAGAAGCCCGCCCAACGCATTGCACGCGGAGACGACACGCTGCAGATCCCGCCGGGACAACGACGCGTCGACGGGCAGCGCCAGCGTCTCGTCCGCGGCCCGCTCCGTCTCAGGAAGCGCCACGTCCCGCCGGAACTTCGGCATCCGGTGCACCGGAATCTTCACGGGCACCCGGCAGTCAACTCCCTTCGCCCGTACGGCGCGTGCGAACGCGTCACGGTCGGGCCGACCGTTGCCGGGCACGCGCACGACGTACTGCTGATAGCTGTGCGCGGCACCGCCGTCCGGAGTCACCACCCCGCTCAGTCGCCCATTGAGATAGGCGGCATGCGCCCGCCGCTGGGCGAGCTCGTCGTACGGCGCGTCCAACTCGCCCTGCTCGAGCACCAGAACCCCGTGGCGCTGGCCCACGTCCCGCATCCGCCCGACATCGGCCTGGTTCCCGAAGCGGTGTACGACGATGACAGCGGCCGTACGTGCGGTCATGGCAGCGGCGACCGCGTCGGCGTCGAGGCAGTACGTCGACTGCTCTATGTCGGCGAAGACGGGCACGGCACCGGCGTGCACCACGGCCTCGGCGACCTCGGCGTTCCCGTACGCCGGCACGATGACCTCGTCACCGTGCCCGATGCCTGCGGCTCGCAACATTCCAACTGTCCCCATACCTCGGGATGTTGGTCGCACAACGTGAACGGCAAGTGACGCAAAACAAAAAAGAGCTGGTCCCTGAACCGAAGTTCAGGGA
>NZ_JBHYIG010000507.1:0-2054 GCF_042740015.1 Streptomyces sp. NPDC059037 | reverse complement strand
CCCCGAAGGGGCGCGGGGCTGGGACATGTGCGGCTCCGCCGCGTGGGCGCACCCAGCCACGGCAGAGCCGCAGTCGACGGACGGCACCCACCTGGCGCTTCCCGCGGAGCGCCTAGTACCCGTCATCCAGCAAGCGCGGGGGCGAGCTCGCGCCACTGAGGCAGCGGCAGCGCACCGGGTTCACCGGTGAGCACCTGTACGCAGACGTGGTCCGCGCCGGCCGCGAAATGTTGCTCCACGCGCGCGTGGAGGGCGTCGACATCTCCGTAGGCGACGATCGCGTCGACCAGGCGACGGCTCGGCCCGCCCACCGTGTCCTCGTCGCCGAAGCCCATCCGTCGTACGTTCGCGGCCTGGTGGGGAGCGTTGGCGATGTAGCCCGCGACATGCTGGGCGGCCACTTCGCGGGCCCGCTCGATGTCCGTGTCCAGTACGACGGCCTGCTCGACGCCCAGGAACGCGTCCGGCCCCATGATCTTGCGCGCCAGCGCGGTGTGCTCGACGGTCACGAAGTAGGGGTGGGCGCCCCAGGTGCGTTCCGCCGCGAGCCCCAGCATCTTGGGGCCGAGGGCTGCGAGGACCCGGCGGGGCGCGGGGTCGGGGACAGGGCCGTTCACGGGGGCGGCGTCCATCGCGTCCAGATAGCGGCGCATGGTCGTCAACGCCTTGCCGCGTGTGGGGATGGGGAAGCCGTCCACTTCGGGGACGGTGTCGTCGACCCGGTGGCCACCGAGGCCCAGGAGATAGCGCCCCGGGAACGCCTCCCCCAGGGTGCGCTCCGCCGTCGCCATGGCGAGCGGCTCCCGGAAGGCGATGTTGGCGATGCCGGACGCGACGACGATGCGCCGCGTCGCCCCGAGGAGCAGCCACGCCTGCCCCACCGCGTCCCGCCCGAACGCCTCCCCGTACCAGATCGCCCCGTACCCCAACTCCTCGATCTCCGCCGCCGCTTCACGCACCCGCCCGGCGGGGTGCCCTTCGAAGTCGAAGGTCCAGATACCAACACGTCCCGGCGAACCGGTCATCCGCACTCCCCTGACCATCATCCGTAATCCGGAGAACCTCTCCGGATCTGATCGGCCGCTACGATACGGAGAAGTTCTCCGCATAGCTAGTACCGGTCGGCCGGGAACGCTCCGCGCGGGAGGAGAGGATGGGGCCATGGCTGACGACGACACCAGGGCACGCGGGGCCGCGAGACAGCCCCGCGCGGACGCGCGCAGGAACCGCGAGCGGATCTTGGAGGCGGCGCGGGAGGCGTACGCGGAGGCGGGCCCCGAGGCGTCGCTGAACGAGATCGCCCGCCGCGCGGGGGTGGGCCCCGGCACGCTCTACCGGCACTTCCCCAGCCGTGCCGCGCTCCTGACGGCGGTGCTCAAGGACCGCGTGGAGGCACTGTGCGGCCGCACCGACGAACTCCTGGCCGCGGACTCCGCGGACGACGCCCTGGACGACTGGCTCCGCGCGTTCCTGGCGCACGCGCGCGTGAACCAGGGCCTGGGCGGCGCCTTGCTGATCGAGGAGCTGGAGACCCCGGACGCCCTGGGCTTCGACTGCCACCAGCGCATCCACGACACCGCGTCGAGCCTGCTGACCCGGGCCCAGACGGAGGGCACGGCCCGCAAGGACCTGCTCACCGCCGACATGATCCAACTGGTGGTGGGCATCGCCGTTTCCACCCCCCACTCACCAACGGACCCGACCCAGCCGGACCGCCTCCTGGCCCTGGCACTGTCCGCGATCCACGCCTCCTGACACCGGCTCCGGCTCCGGCTCCGGCTCCGGCTCCGGCTCCGGCTCCGGCTCCGGCTCCGGCTCCGGCTCCGGCTCCGAAGCAATGCACCGCGCGACGCCGACGCCGCAAACGGACCCGACCCAGCCAGACCCCCTCCCGACCCCAACCCCGTCCGCGACCCACACCCCCTGACACCAACCCCCACCCCGGAGCAACACACCACACGACACCGACACCACAAACCGACCCAACCCAGCCAGACCCCCTCCCAACCCCGTCCGCGACCCACACCCCCTGACACCAACCCCCACCCCGGAGC
>NZ_JBHYIG010000506.1:0-2085 GCF_042740015.1 Streptomyces sp. NPDC059037 | reverse complement strand
TTTGTGTATACGCGACTGGCCGGTGTGTGGGCAGGCGTTCCGCACGGCGGAACGGGTGGGCACAACGCCATAGCCGCCGGGCACCGACACAGCAAAGCGCCCGCCGGCCCCCCGCAGGGGGACGACGGGCGCCAAGTCAAACCGCCGAGCAGCGAATCAACCCTGCCGAGCAAGGTCCGCGGCACCGACAAGCCCCGCCTTGTTGCCCAGCTGAGCAGCCAGCACCTGCGCATGCGGCCGCCACTGCCCACCGATCAGCCACCGCCGGAAGGACTTCCGGATCGGGTCGAGCACCAGCTCGCCCTCGTCGGAGAGCCCGCCGCCCACGATGAACGCGGAGGGGTCGAAGAGCGAGGCCAGATCGGCCAGGCCCGCGCCGACCCAGCGGGCCAGCTCACGGTAGGAGTCGACGGCGACAGGATCCCCCTGCCGGGCCGCCTCGCTGATGTGCTTGCCCTCGATGCCGTCCACCGTGCCGTCGCCGAGCCCGAGCAGAATCTCCGCGGCCTCCGGCGTCGCGTTGGCCCGCTGCCGCCCGTACCGCAGCAGCGCACGCCCCGACGCGTACTGCTCCCAGCATCCCTGGCTCCCGCAGCCGCACAGCAGCCCGTCCGGCACGGTCCGGATGTGCCCGAACTCCGCGGCGACGCCGAAGCGTCCGCGGCGCAGCTTGTTGCCGATGATGATGCCGCCGCCGAGGCCCGTGCCCAGCGTGATGACGATGACGTCCTCGTGGCCCTGGCCCGCGCCGAACTTGTACTCGCCCCAGGCCGCCGCGTTCGCGTCGTTCTCGACGACGACCGGCAGGCCGACCCGCTGCTCGACCTTGTCCTTCAGCGGCTCGTGGCGCCAGTTGATGTTCGGCGCGAAGAGAACGGTGGCGCGCTTGTCGTCGACGTATCCGGCGGCACCGATGCCGACGGCCTCCACGTCGTTCCCCTTGCCGGCTCCCGACACGGCGGCACAGATCGCGTCCACGATGCCGTCGGCGGTCGGCGGCGTGGGCACCTTGTGGGTGTCGAGAATGGTGCCCTCTTCGTCGACCACTCCGGCCGCGATCTTCGTGCCGCCGATATCGACGCCGATGGTGAGTCCCATGTGTCCCTCAGTTTCGGTCGAGCCCCGCTACGGCCAACCGTACCCGAGGGGTGTTCAGTCCAGGTCGATGTGTTCGCCGGGCCCAGGGCCGTCATCGCGCCGCTCCGGACCTCGCGCCGCGTCGCTCCCGCGGGTCCAGCGGCCCTCCTGGCTCTCCACCGCGGAGCGGTAGGCGGCGAGCAGTTCGTTGCCCGCGGCGGCGAGGTGGTCGAAGACATCGGGGTTGCGCTCGATGACCGGTTCGACGGCGGCCTTCGCCTGCTGGACGACCTGCCTCACGGTCTGCTCGACGGCGCCCTGCGCGACCGCGCCGAGCAGCGGCGTCTGGAGTCCGGACAGCTTCTCCGAGACGGCGTCGACGAGCTTGCGCAGCTCCTCGCCCGCCGATCCCGGCGGTGTCCCGTACTGCTCACGGCGGCGGGCCTTCTCCGCCGCGAGGTCCTCGGCGCAGGCCTTCTCCCAGGCGTCGGCGTCGGTGTCGGCCGCTTCGGGCTCGGGCACTTCGCGCTCGGTGGCATCGCTCATGACGGACAGACTCCTGCGGAGGGCGGCCGGTGGACCCATGGACCGGGACCATGGACCGGGGACCTATGGATTCGTACTCCCGACGTTACCCGAACGGCGGTAGGCCGTTCACCGTGTACGCGGCCACAGATCCGGGTCGGGCGTGAACCGCACCCGCAGCTCGCCCTCGCGAAGACCGGCGCCCGCGACGGTGCAGCGGCGCAGCGCGGACGGCAGGGTGACGATGCGCCGGAACGGGCCCGCCGTGACGACCAGTTCGTCGCCCCGCCGGATCAGACCGAGCTCCTCGCGCACGGCTCCGGGCAGCGGGATGTGCCAGACCAGGACGCCGTCGTCGGCGAGGGCGTCGGTGACGGGCCACTCGCCGCCTTCCGGGAACTCCGGGGCGGCGCCGGGCGCGGGCACGCCGAGGGCGGCCAGGGCGGGGGCGCCGCGCGGGGGGGGGGCCCGGTGGGGCAGGGT
>NZ_JBHYIG010000505.1:0-2096 GCF_042740015.1 Streptomyces sp. NPDC059037 | reverse complement strand
GTCGCGCGCCCGTACGGCACTGTGCGACACCCCGGTCAAGGAGGACTGCGGCCGGGCTCAGAGGGGAGTGCAGCGGTACTGCAGCGCGCTGGGGCAGCCTGACGCCTGGCTTCGTTGCGGCGCGTACGAGCGCCGAAAGACATGGGGGAAAGAGATGACAGCACGAGTGGAAGAGGCCGTCGCCCTGCCCGGCGCGAAACCGGCAGGACCATCCGCACCACCGCCGGACGCGGCGCACCCCGCCTGCTTCGGCAGGCTCCGCGGCAGGGAGCCCGAACTGGCCCTGCTGGCAGCGCTTTTGGCCGACCCGGAGGAGCGGCTCATCACCCTGACGGGGCCCGTCGGCGTGGGCAAGAGCCACCTCGCGCACGCGGCGCTGAACGCCGCCGCGCGCCCGGCCGACGCGACCGTGGTCGTCGACCTCGCCGACGCCCGTGACGAGGCGAGCGTGTGGGCCGCCGCGGGCACCGAGCCAGGACACGACTGCATCGGGGACCGCGACCTGCTGCTCGTCCTGGACAACTGTGACCGCGTCGCCGAGCACATCGCCCTCGGCATCTCCTCGCTGCTGCGCACCTGCCCCCACCTGAAAGTCCTGGTCACCAGCCGGATGTCCCTGGACATCCGGGCCGAGCGGATCGTCCCGGTGGCGCCCCTGCCCACCGGAGCCGGCTCCCCGGCCGTGCAGCTCTTCAGCGACCTCGTACGCCCCTACTACCTCGCCGGTCTCACCGGCGCCCACGGCCGGCGCACCGTCGCCGACATCTGCGCGGAGCTCGACGGGATCCCGCTGTCCATCGCCATCGCCGCGGAGGCCGTCGGCACCCAGAGCCCCGACGCGATACTCGACGGGCTGCGCCAGGGCCTGCACAGCGGCACGCACCGGCTGCGGGACGCGCCCGCACGGCACCGCAGCGTCGAGAGCGCCCTGTCCTGGGCCGAGGAGACGCTGACCGCCGATGACCGCAGACTGCTGTGCGGCCTCTCCGTCTTCGAGGGCGTCTTCGACATGGCCGCCGTGCGGTGCGCGGGCGGACTCGGCCCCCAGGAAGCGGTCGGCGGCGTCGAATCGCTCGTCCACAAAAGCCTGTTGATGAGCGTCGCCGGCGACGACGGCACCCCCAGGTTCCGGCTGCCGCACATCGCACGGGCCCACTACCGCGCCGAACTGGCCCGGAACGCGGCGGAGTACGAGCAGGCGTACGAAGGGCTGATCCGCAGCTGCCTCGACTTCGCCGCGACGACCGCCGCCCGGCTGCGGGCCGGCGAGGGCAGGGCCCAGCTGGTCGCGGAGGCCGGCGAGCGCCTTCCCGACCTGCGCGCGGCCGTCGCCCGGCTGCGCTCGCGCGGCGACCACACCCGCGCGCTGGGCCTGCTCGTCCATCTGGAGGAGCCGCTGCTCGTGCACGGGCTCGCCCCGGACGTCGCCGACGACATCGAGGAGTGCGCCACCCAGCCGTGGGCCGCGGACGACGACCCCTTCCTGGTCACCGAGGCGCTCCTGTCCGTCGCCCGCTGGGCGCTGGGCCGTGGCGACACCGGGCGCGCCGACGCGGTGCTCCGGCGAGCGGCATCGGCCGCCGCCGAACTGCCCGGAATCCGGGCGCGGGTGAAGGGCCTCACCGGTGAACTCCTGCGCCGCCGGGGCGAGATGACCGCCGCGGCCGCGCTCCTGGAGTCCGCCCTCGACGAACTCGACGCCGCGGGCGACCTGTACGGCGCCGCGACGGCCCGCCGCACCCAGTCCCTGCTCCGCGCCGCACAGGGCGACCCGGACGCCGAAGCGCCCGTCCTCCGCGCCCTGGAGGATCTGCGCACGGTGCCGGAAGCGGTGCCGTCGCTCTGGGCGGTCCCCGAATCCGTGAGCGCCGTGCAGGCCTCGCTGCTCACGGCCCTCGCCAGGGTCCGCCGCGTCCTGGGCCGGGAGCCCCAGGCGTACGAGGCGAGCCGCGAGGCGATGCGGCTGCTGCTCGGCGCGGGCGGGCCCGGCGAGGGGGGGGGGGGGGGGGTGGTCGCGGCGCCCCCCCCGCGGGGCGCGCCCCCCCCCCCCGCCCCGATCACTCCCCCCCGGGCCGGCCCCCCCCCCCCCCCCCCCC
>NZ_JBHYIG010000504.1:0-2097 GCF_042740015.1 Streptomyces sp. NPDC059037 | reverse complement strand
GCGCGCGCCTGCCTTGAGGTCGGGGCGGCGCGGGCGCCCCCGCGGCGGCGCGCCCCCCCCCCCCCCCCACGCGGTTTCGCCCACAACGAAATCCGTACGTTCGTACGCCTTGGTAACCCCTGGACGTGTCGAATCAGACGTCTCACAGCCCGGCCCGCCGTCCCACCTCCCGCCGACAAGTGCGAAGATGGGTTCTCGGCAGGACAGGGCCCCCACCACAGGGCCGAAACAAGAGCGGCCGAATACCAGCCGCCGACCGGTCATCGCCGACCGGCGTACGGCGCACATGCATGGAGGACGTGACGTGGCGAACGACGCCAGCACCGTTTTCGACCTAGTGATCCTCGGCGGCGGTAGCGGCGGTTACGCCGCGGCACTGCGCGCGTCGCAGCTGGGCCTGGACGTCGCCCTGATCGAGAAGGGCAAGGTCGGCGGCACCTGCCTGCACAACGGCTGCATCCCGACGAAGGCGCTGCTGCACGCCGGTGAGGTCGCCGACCAGGCTCGCGAGGCCGACCAGTTCGGTGTGAAGGCCACCTTCGAGGGCATCGACATGGCGGCCGTCCACAAGTACAAGGACGACGTGATCTCGGGCCTCTACAAGGGCCTGCAGGGACTCATCGCCTCGCGCAAGGTGACGTACATCGAGGGCGAGGGCCGGCTGTCGTCCCCGACCTCCGTGGACGTGAACGGCCAGCGCATCCAGGGCCGCCACGTGCTCCTCGCGACCGGCTCCGTGCCGAAGTCGCTGCCGGGCCTGGAGATCGACGGCAACCGCATCATCTCCTCGGACCACGCGCTGGTCATGGACCGCGTGCCGAAGTCCGCGATCATCCTGGGCGGCGGCGTCATCGGCGTCGAGTTCGCCTCGGCGTGGAAGTCCTTCGGGGCCGAGGTGACCGTCGTCGAGGGCCTCAAGCACCTCGTGCCGGTCGAGGACGAGAACTCCTCGAAGCTTCTTGAGCGCGCGTTCCGCAAGCGCGGCATCAAGTTCAACCTGGGCACCTTCTTCGAGAAGGCCGAGTACACGCAGGACGGCGTCCGCGTGACCCTCGCCGACGGCAAGACCTTCGAGGCCGAGGTGCTTCTGGTCGCCATCGGCCGCGGCCCGGTCTCCGCCGGTCTCGGCTACGAGGAGCAGGGCGTCGCGATGGACCGCGGCTATGTCCTGGTCGACGAGTACATGCAGACCAACGTCCCGACCGTCTCGGCCGTGGGCGACCTGGTGCCGACCCTCCAGCTCGCGCACGTCGGCTTCGCCGAGGGCATCCTGGTGGCGGAGCGCCTGGCCGGTCTCAAGACCGTCCCGATCGACTACGACGGCGTGCCGAAGGTGACGTACTGCCACCCCGAGGTCGCCTCCGTGGGCATCACCGAGGCCAAGGCCAAGGAGATCTACGGCGCGGACAAGGTCGTCGCCCTCAAGTACAGCCTGGCGGGCAACGGCAAGAGCAAGATCCTGAAGACCGCGGGCGAGATCAAGCTCGTCCAGGTCAAGGACGGTGCCGTGGTCGGCGTCCACATGGTCGGCGACCGCATGGGCGAGCAGGTCGGCGAAGCCCAGCTGATCTACAACTGGGAGGCGCTGCCGGCCGAGGTCGCGCAGCTCATCCACGCCCACCCGACGCAGAACGAGGCGATGGGCGAGGCCCACCTGGCCCTCGCGGGCAAGCCGCTGCACTCCCACGACTGACCCTTCAGTTATCGGGCGCGACGACCACAGACTTCCGCAATTCGTAAGGAGCAACTGAAACCATGGCGGTTTCCGTATCCCTTCCGGCGCTCGGCGAGAGCGTCACCGAGGGCACTGTCACCCGTTGGCTGAAGGCCGAGGGCGAGCGCGTCGAGGCCGACGAGCCGCTGCTCGAGGTGTCGACCGACAAGGTCGACACCGAGATCCCGTCGCCGGCCTCCGGCATCCTGGCGTCCATCAAGGTCGCCGAGGACGAGACGGTCGAGGTCGGCGCCGAGCTGGCCGTCATCGACGACGGCAGCGGCGCCCCCGCCGCCGCCCCGGCTCCGGCCGCCGAGCCCGCCCCCGCCGCCGCCCCGGCTCCGGCCGCCGAGCCCCCGCCGGCGGCCGGGCCGGCCGCCGGC
>NZ_JBHYIG010000503.1:0-2103 GCF_042740015.1 Streptomyces sp. NPDC059037 | reverse complement strand
CGACCTAGTTGCCGTAGTACGCGTTGTAGATCGACAGCGTCGACTTGTTCCCCTTCTTGTCCGCGATCTTGGCGTGGAAGGAGATCCCCTTGCCCGCGGCCGGGTTCTTGACCTTGATCTTGCCGCCGCTGACGGTGGTCTTCTCCCAGGTCTGGCCGTAGTCGTACGACACGTACACCGCAAGGGACTTGAGGTTCGAGCCCGCGGCAGCGCCCTGCACCGTCACCGGCACGGACTGGGTCTCGCCGGCCTTGGCCTTGCTGCTCAGGTCGACCGCCGGGGCGAACCGCGCCGTGGAGACCGGCAGCTTCGCGTTGTCGGCCTTCTTGGAGCGGAACGTCCAGCTCGCGTCGATGCGCGTGGAGGCCGCGGCCACCTTGACGCTGCGCTTCACGGACGTCGACAGCCTGTACTCGGCCTCCGCCGCCGGAACCTTGAAGGTGGCGCCGCCGACCAGCGGGTCCTCGTTCTCGCCGATCTTGGTGGAGCCCTTGTACAGGGTGGTCTTCACCGACGAGTAGAGCGAGGAGCCCGCGTGTGTCCTGCCGTCGGCGAACAGCGGCAGATAGCCGCCGATCTCGTTGCCCTCGCGGGTGACGCCGAACTCGCCGCCGATACGCGGACCGAAGACGGCCGTGTTGAACGTCTTCTCGTAGCTCTTGCCGCCCGTGAACTTCTGCGCCGCGCCCAGCGAGTAGACCGCGTCGATGATCGGCCAGCCGTCCGGGTCGGTCCCGGCCTGCTGCTCGAAGTTCATGCCCCACTTCACGTCGTCGACCGTGGACAGATACAGCGTCCGGGTGCCGGGCAGCACCTGCGGAATGCCGATCGAGGAACCGCCCGAGCTGCCGGGGAGCGAGCCCAGGGCGCTGAACGCGCCCTTCTTGCCCTTGGCCGACGCACCCAGGTTCGCCTTCACCGTGGCCAGTTCGGACGCCTTGAAGTGCTTGGTGTATCCGGTGGCGACCTGCTTGACCTTGCCCCCGAGCACGATGTCGTACTCGGCGTCGTCACCCTTGACCCAGTGGCCGTCCCACTGCTGGTGCAGCGAGCCGTCGGTGACCTGCGGACCCAGGTGCGCGCTGCGGAAGTCGGTGTACGCGTCAAGCCACCAGCCGAAGGAGTAGCTGCCGCGCGCCGTGTCGACCGTGTAGTCGGGTGAGGCGAAGTAGGACTTGGCGTCCGCCGAAGGAACGGTGATCTCCACCGGCTTCGTCGTCCGAGCGTCCAGCGTCACCGTGGTGTCCTTGGTGACGCTCAGCTTCGGCTGGGCGATCCAGTCGGCGCCCTTGGTGAAGTCGGCCGGGTCGGCGAACATGCTCGTGTTGAGCAGGTAACCGCCCTTGGGGACACGGAGCTTGACCGTGCCCGACGTGTCGAACGGGTTGAAGGACTTGTCGGTGGCGAGCCCGGAGACACCCTCCAGGTCGCTGTCGTAGTACTTCGGCGCCTGTCCGTCGCGCCCGATGTGCTTCAGGGTCAGCTCGTACGACTCGACCTCGCGCTCGACGGCGGCCGCCGTGCGCACGGACTGCCCGTCGCCGGTCGCCACGACATACGCGGAGTACGCGCCGTCGATGGTCCCGCCGAGCTTCGTGTCGGCGGTCAGGTCGACCGCGGCGGTGCCGCCCGCGGGGACCTTCACGGTCTTCGCGCCGAGCTTGAAGAAGCCGGCCGGGGCCGGGTCGCCCTTGGGGTTGATGGCCGTCACCGCGAGATCGAGGGTGACGTCCTCCTTGCCGAGGTTCTTGTACGTCACCTTCTTGGTGACCGGCTTGTCGTCGGTGTGCGGCCATGCCTGCGTGCCGAAGGTGACGGAGACCGGCTCGGCGACGACCGACTGCTTGATGGCCTTGTCGACGGTGATGCGTCCCGAACCCTGCTGGAACGGCGTGTACTTGCCGTCCTTCGTGGACGCGGTGAGCGCGCCCTTCAGCTCCGCGTACGTCCAGTCCGGGTGCTGCTGCTTCAGCAGGGCGGCGGCGCCCGCGACGTGCGGGGTCGCCATCGACGTACCGGAGATCGTCAGATAGCCCTCGGGCTTCTGACCGACCTCCTGGTCGATGATGCTGCCGGGGGCGGCGGCCGCGGTGATGTCCACGC
>NZ_JBHYIG010000502.1:0-2108 GCF_042740015.1 Streptomyces sp. NPDC059037 | reverse complement strand
GCCTCTGGCCCTGGACCCCACCTCCCCCCGCCCCTCGAGGGCCCGCCACCCCGCAGCCGATTCTGTTCTCTTCTATTCTAAGCGGCGGCGTGGTGTGGGTGTTTCAAAAACCCCGCCCTGCCCCCGCACCCATGTGCGCCGCCTTTACACCGTCCGCAGGCCGTCGTTCGCATTGCGTACATGGACCTTCGCTCAACGGACCTTTTCTGGCCAACCTATGGCCAGGGTCCTGACATGAACCTGGCTCAACTGGCACTCTTCCCTCGCACGGCACACCAGTTCACCCGCACCGCATCTTTCAGCCCGGACAGTCCCCATACCGTCCGGGCCCCCCACAGAAGGAGCATGCGTGACCCCCCACATATCCCGGAAGCGCTCAACGCTGGCCATAGCCACCGCTGTTGCCGCCGGAGCACTGCTCGCCGCCGGTCTGACCACCGGCGCGTCCGCACAGCCCGACCAGAACGTGTCGGCCGCATCGCCGGTCGAGCTCTCCGCCTCCGCCCGCGCGGACCTGCTGCAGGACGCGAACGCCGACAAGGCCGCCACCGCCGAGAAGATCGGTCTCGGCGCGAAGGAGAAGCTCGTCGTCCGCGATGTCGTCAAGGACCGTGACGGCACCACGCACACCCGCTATGAGCGCACCTACGACGGCCTGCCCGTCCTCGGCGGCGACCTCGTGGTGCACACCGCGAAGAGCGGCAAGGTCAAGAGCGTGACCAAGGCGGCCAAGGCCACCATCAAGGTCGCATCCACCTCCGCGAAGATCGCGACCAGGTCGGCCGCGCAGTCCGCCGAGTCGACCGCCGCGAAGACCGGCGACACCAAGAAGGCCGACGCGCAGGCGCCCCGCAAGGTCGTCTGGGCCGCGTCGGGCAAGCCGGTCCTCGCCCACGAGACCGTCGTCACCGGCGTCCAGAAGGACGGCACGCCCAGCAAGCTGCACGTCATCACCGACGCGGCCACGGGCAAGAAGCTCTTCCAGTACCAGGCCATCGAGAACGGCGCGGGCCACAGCCAGTACAGCGGCGACGTCGAGGTCGGCTCCAAGAAGGGCTCCAACGGCTTCGACCTGACCGACGACTCGCGCGGCGGCCACTCGACGCTCGACCTGGCGCACAGCGAGAGCGGCGAGGGCAAGATCGTCACGGACGAGGACGACACCTGGGGCACCGGAAAGCCGGAGGACGCCCAGACCGCCGCCGTCGACGCCGCCTACGGCGCCCAGTTGACCTGGGACTACTACAAGACCGTGCACGGCCGTGAGGGCATCAAGGGCGACGGCAAGGGCGCGACCTCGCGGGTCCACTACGGCAAGGCGTACGTCAACGCCTTCTGGGACGACAGCTGCTTCTGCATGACGTACGGCGACGGCGAGGGCGACAAGAAGCCGCTCACGTCGATGGACGTCGCGGCCCACGAGATGACGCACGGCGTCACCGCGGCCACCGGCAACATGGAGTACAGCGGCGAGTCCGGCGGCCTGAACGAGGCCACCTCCGACATCTTCGCGGCGGCCGTCGAGTTCAACTCCAAGAACGAGAAGGACGTCGGCGACTACTACGTCGGCGAGAAGATCGACATCAACGGCGACGGCTCGCCGCTCCGTTACATGGACAAGCCCTCCAAGGACGGCAACTCCCTGGACAACTGGAGCGAGGACGCGGGCAACGTAGACGTCCACTACTCGTCCGGCATCGCCAACCACTTCTTCTACCTGCTCTCCGAGGGCAGCGGCGCGAAGGAGATCAACGGCGTCAAGTACGACTCCCCGACCGCCGACGGCTCCAAGGTCGAGGGCATCGGACGCGACAAGGCCGAGAAGATCTGGTTCAAGGCCCTGACGACGTACTTCACGACCACCACGCAGTACAAGGACGCGCGTGAGGGCACGCTGAAGGCCGCGACGGACCTCTACGGCGCGGACTCCGCCGAGGCCAAGGGCGTGGCGGCGGCCTGGACCGGAGTCAACGTCAAGTAACTCTCTTTGCCGGGGCGGGGCCCCGGGGGGGGGGCGGCCCCCGGGGGGGGGGTTTTGGCGCCCCCCGGTGCGGGGGGCACCTTCCGCCCGCCACCCGCGGGGGGCGGGGGGGGGGTGGGCGGGTGTT
>NZ_JBHYIG010000501.1:0-2130 GCF_042740015.1 Streptomyces sp. NPDC059037 | reverse complement strand
GAGGTTGTGGGGCGCGGGGGCGGCCTCGGGGGGCTCGGGCGGCTGGTGGGGGCGCCCACGCCCACGCCAAGGGGGCGGTCCCCGCACCGGGGGCCCCCCCCCCGACGGCGTGCGGAAAACCGCACGGAAAAGCAGGACGTCGTCAGCCCTTGAGCTCGGCCGCCACCAGCTCCGCGATCTGCACGGCGTTCAGCGCCGCGCCCTTGCGGAGGTTGTCGTCGGAGATGAAGAAGGCCAGGCCGTTCTCCACCGTCTCGTCATTGCGGATACGGCCCACGAAGGCGTCGTCCTTGCCCGCGGCGACCAGCGGGGTCGGCACGTCGGTGAGGACGACGCCCTCGGCGGAGGCGAGGATCTCGGTGGCGCGCTCGGGGCTCAGCGGACGCTCGAAGCGGGCGTTGACCTGGAGGGAGTGCCCCGTGAAGACGGGCACGCGCACGCAGGTGCCGGAGACCTTCAGGCCCGGGATCTCCAGGATCTTGCGCGACTCGTGGCGGAGCTTCTGCTCCTCGTCGGTCTCGTTCAGGCCGTCGTCGACGATGGAGCCCGCGAGCGGAAGCACGTTGTACGCGATCGGCGCGACGTACTTGTCCGGCTCGGGGAAGTCGGCGTCCGAGCCGTCGTGCGTGAGCTTCGTGGCGCCCTCGCCGACCTTCTTGACCTGCTCGAAGAGCTCCTCTACACCGGCGAGGCCGGAGCCGGAGACCGCCTGGTACGTCGCCACGACCAGCGCGGTGAGGCCGGCCTCCTGGTGCAGCGGCTTCAGGACCGGCATCGCGGCCATCGTCGTGCAGTTCGGGTTGGCGATGATGCCCTTGGGGCGGTCCGCGATCGCGTGCGGGTTCACCTCGGAGACGACCAGCGGTACGTCGGGGTCGCGGCGCCAGGCCGAGGAGTTGTCGATCACCACGGCGCCCTGCGATGCGACCTTCTCGGCGAGGGCCTTGGAGGTGGCGCCACCGGCGGAGAAGAGCACGATGTCCAGGCCTGTGTAGTCGGCCGCGGAGGCGTCCTCCACCGTCACGCCGTCCAGGACGGTCCCTGCGCTGCGGGCCGAGGCGAACAGACGCAGCTCGTCCAGCGGGAACTTCCGCTCGGCGAGGATCTTGCGCATGACCGTGCCGACCTGACCGGTGGCTCCGACGATTCCGACCTTCACAGGGATGTCCTCCGTATGTGCATGCGCGTGGCCCGCTGACCTGGCGCTCGGGGTGCGTTCCATGATGCGTCTGTCCACCGTCGCCTTGTCCAATCCATTGTCCGAAGTACGGGATGTCACATCCCCGAGTACCGGATGTCACATCCCGGTGGCCGTCGGCGAACGTTTCGGGCCGTCCCGGCGTCCTAGGGGAAACGTGGGGATGGGAGGGGTGCCTTGCTGCGGAGGAAAACGCGACGGGCCGCCGAGCGGCACGAGAAGGCGGATCCGCTCGACGCGGCCCAGGAGGACCGGGTGCGGGCGGTGCTCGCGCTCGGCGGGGTGCCGCAGGCCGATCTGTCCGACGGCGTCCAGCAGGTCAGGCTGAAGCTTCTGGAGCGGGCCGCTGACGGGCGCGAGGCGCCGCGTGACGTGTCCGCGTGGGCGGCGGTCGTCGCGTCGAACCTCGCCATGGACTGGCACCGGGCGCGCCGCAGGCAGGAGCGGCTGGGGGAGCGGCTCGCCGTGCTGTGGCGGGAGACCACCGACGAGGACGGGGCGGAGTCGCGGGCGCTGTCCCTCGCCGTCACGCAGGGGCTCGGCGAGCTGCCGGACGCCCAGCGGCAGGTCGTGGTCCTGCGGTTCTACGCGGATCTGCCGGTCCGGGCCATCGCCGACGAGCTGGGCATCCCGGAGGGCACGGTCAAGAGCAGGCTGCACTCCGCGGTACGGGTGCTGCGGACGCGGCTGCACGAGGGCGAGGTGGTGTGACGGTGCCTGGGACGTACGACGAGGGCTACGAGGCGTTGATGCTTGCGGTCACGGGCGACCCCGTGCCGGACGAGGTGCGCGACGATCCCGAGTTCCGCGCCGAGCACGCGGCGGCCGTCGCGGATGTCGCCCTGCTGCGGGAGCGGCTCGCCGCGGCGGGTGACGCGCTCGCCGCTCCGGGGCCCGCGGGCGCCGTGCGCCCCGCAGGGGTGCGGCGCCGC
>NZ_JBHYIG010000500.1:0-2140 GCF_042740015.1 Streptomyces sp. NPDC059037 | reverse complement strand
GTCGCGTGAGGTCTCAGGAGAGTCTCGGTGCGCGGACTTGTGTGCTTTAACACTCTTCCCCCCCCCGTGATGCCCACCACCGATGGCGCCGACCAGGACGGTTCCCCAGAGGGCGGCGTGCGCGCCCATGCGCATCGAGTGCCGCAGGAATGCGTCGGAGGCCCGGCCGCGGCGGCGCAGGAGCACCGAGACGCCGAGCATGAAGAAGCCGCCGACGCCGATGGCTCCGCCGATGACGTGCAGTACGGCGATCCAGGCGTTGGCGTTGGTGAACAGGGCCAGCGGGTCGTCCAGATGGAGCTCGCCGCCCCGCATCTCGTACGCGACCGGGTTCTGCATGAAGCCGTTGGCGAGCAGTGCCCAGATCGCCGACATGTAGGCGGCCGCCGCGACGATCCAGATGCAGGCCAGATGGGCCTTGGCGGGCAGCCGCTGCCAGCCGAAGATCCACAGGGCGAGGAAGGTCGACTCGACGAAGAAGGCGACCACGGTCTCCACGGCGAGCGGGGCGCCGAAGACGCTGGCCGCCATGTTCTCCAGGCCCGACCAGTTGGCGCTGAGCTGGTACTCCATGGCGATGCCCGCGGCGATGCCGACCGCGTAGTTGATGACGTAGAGCGTGCCCCAGTACTTCGTCGCCTGTTTCAGTGCCGGGTCGCCGGTGCGCACCCAGCGGGTGTGGCTGATCGCGACCATGACCACGAGCCCGAGCGTCAGCGCGACGAGCAGGTAGTGCACGCCGACCGTTAACGCGAACTGAAGGCGCGCCAGTTCCACGGTTCCCATGCCGTATTCACTCCAAGTGATCGGTCCGTCCGGCCGCCTCGGCCGCTGGCTGCCATCTTAGTGACCATGTTTATCGATACTAGATTTTCTAGCAGTACTAGACATTCGGTCGGCGGTAGCCCTATGGTCGACCGGTATGAGAATCCTCTTCGCCAGCGTCGGCAACTTCGGTCACGTGCACCCCCTCCTTCCCCTGGCACTGGCCGCGCGGTCGGCCGGACACGAGGTCCGGTTCGCCACGGGCGAGCAGTTCCATCCGATCCTGAGTGCCGTGGGCCTGGAGCCGGTGACGGCGGGTCGTTCCGTCCCCGACGCGTTCATCGAAGCAGCCGGCGGTCAAGCCTTCCTTGAGTCGCAGGGCGGCGACGTACACCCGAGCGAGCTGCCCCCCGAGGTGCTCACCGCGCTGGGCGTCAAGGCGTTCGGATCGGTCCTGCCCCGCTCCATCGCCGCGGACCTCGTCGCCGTCTTCGAGAGCTTCCGGCCCGACCTCGTCATCCATGAAGTGATGAACCCGGGCGCCGGGTTCGCGGCCAGGCTCGCCGGGATCCCGGCCCTGTCGCACGGCGTGGGACGCCTGGTCTCGGTGGGCGAGGAGGCGCTGATCCAGGAGGAACTGCGCGTCACCGCCGCCGAGTTGGGCGTCCTGGTCGCCGACGACCAGGTGCGGCTGCTCGGCCACCCGTACGTCGACATCTGCCCGCCCTCGCTGCAGGACGCCGACTTCATCGCCTCCGGATACCCCCGCATCGCGCAGCGCCCCGTGCCCTTCGACGAGCCGGGCGAGCTGCCCGCCGCCCTGGCCGGCAGCGACCGCCCGCTGGTCTACCTCAGCCTCGGCACGGCCCTCGGGTCGGCCGCCGTGCTGCGCACCGCGATCGAGGGGCTCGCGCCCCTCGACGTACGCGTCCTGGTGGCGACGGGCCCGACGGTCGGCGTCGATGAGCTCGGCGAGCTGCCCGCCCACACGGTCGCCGTGCCGTGGGTGTCCCAGGCCGAAGTGCTGCGCCACGCCTCGGTCGTCGTCCAGCACGGCGGCAGCGGCACCATGCTCGCGGCGCTGGCCGCCGGGCTGCCCCAGCTGTTCCTGCCGCAGGGCTCGGACCAGCCCACCAACGCCGAAGCGGTCCGCGCGCTCGGCGCGGGCGAGGTCCTCGGCCATGGTGAACTCGCCCCGGAGGCCGTCACGTTGAAGGTGAAGGCCCTGCTGTCCGACGACTCCTACCGGCAGGCGGCGCGCCGCGTCGCCGACGAGATCGCCGCGATGCCCTCGCCCGAGGAGGTCGCCGCAGGTCTCTCCACCTACGCCGGCTGACCGGAATTGATCGCTCCGACGGCTCGTGGGCCCAGGCAC
>NZ_JBHYIG010000499.1:0-2146 GCF_042740015.1 Streptomyces sp. NPDC059037 | reverse complement strand
CACATCTCATCACCACAACCCCCCCAGCCCGTGGTGTAGAAACACACCCCCATCCCCCTCGGTGTGTTTTAAACACCGCGGCCCCGCCGCCCCCCCCCCCCCCCCGGGTTTTCTGTAACGCGAAGTTTTCAACAAAGTGTTGACGTGGTGTTTCAGCTGGCGTTAGCTATCCGCAGCCCGTCCAGCACAAGGCCACGGAGGCTCCCCGTGACTTCGAGTACGACACCGGGTCTCGCCCGGTTCAACGCCTTGACGGAGAGCGCGGCAACCGCCGCCCTCCACGAGGTCTGTGCCTCCTCGGCCTGGGGAAGCACGTTGCTCTCCCAGCGCCCCTTCTCCACCGTCGAAGCCCTCTTCGCCGCCAGTGACGCCGCCACGGCCGAACTGGCCGACAAGGATCTGGCCGAGGCGATGGCGGGGCACCCGCCGATCGGCCGCCCGAAGCCCGGCGACCCCACCTCGTCCCGCGAACAGCGGGGCATGGCGGGGGCCTCCGAAGAGCTCAAGGCCGAAATGCTCGAACTGAACCTGGCCTACCAGGAGAAGTTCGGTCATGTCTTTCTGATCTGCGCCACCGGGGCGACCGGTGAGCAGATGCGCGATGCGGTCAAGACCCGGATCGGCAACACCGCCGAGCAGGAGCGCGACATCGTGCGCACCGAGCTTGGCAAGATCAACCGCATCCGGCTGACCCGCCTCGTGGAGGAAGAGAACGCATGAGCACGGAAACCACCGCCTCGGTGTCCACGCACATCCTGGACACCAGCGTCGGACGCCCCGCAGAGGGTGTCGCCATCACGCTCACGGCCCGCAGCGGCCGGAACGCGGAATGGGTGACGCTCGGCGGGTCCGCGACCGACGCGGACGGGCGCTGCAAGGACCTCCCGGCCCTGCCGGAAGGCACCACCCACGTACGACTCGACTTCGAGGTCGAGGAGTATTTCCTTAATAAGCACCGTTCCAAGAAGCAAGCCGAGGCGCAGCAGGACGCCCCCCGCGTAAGGGACAGCGGTGCGTTCTTCCCGGAGGTGGCGATCACTTTCGCCGTCACGCCGGGCGAGCACTATCACGTACCGCTGCTGCTCAACCCGTTCGGCTACTCCGTTTACCGAGGGAGCTAGCAGACATGCCCACGATTCTCGGCCAGAACCAGTACGGCAAAGCAGAGAACCGCGTCGTCAAGATCACGCGGGACGGCGACACCCACCACATCAAGGACCTGAACGTCTCGGTCGCCCTCTCCGGCGACATGGACGACGTGCACTACTCGGGCTCCAACGCCAACGTCCTGCCGACCGACACCACCAAGAACACGGTGTTCGCGTTCGCCAAGGAGCACGGCATCGAGTCCGCCGAGCAGTTCGGCATCCACCTCGCCCGTCACTTCGTGACGTCGCAGGAGCCGATCCACCGCGCTCGGATCCGGATCGAGGAGTACTCCTGGGAGCGCATCGCGACCTCGGACAACAACTCCAAGTTCATCGGCTCGGACGAGGTCAACCACTCCTTCGCCCGCAAGGGCCAGGAGCTGCGCACCTCCCAGATCACCTTCGACGGTGAGAACTGGGAGATCATCTCCGGGCTCAAGGACCTCACGGTCATGAACTCCACCAACTCGGAGTTCTGGGGCTACGTCAAGGACAAGTACACGACGCTGAAGGAGGCGTACGACCGCATCCTGTGCACCGACGTCTCCGCCGCCTGGCGTTACAACTGGACCAGCGACGCGGACCGGATGCCCAACTGGGAGAAGTCGTACGAGCAGGCCAAGAAGCACATCCTGCAGGCCTTCGCCGAGACGTACTCCCTCTCGCTGCAGCAGACCCTCTACCAAATGGGTTCGCGCGTCATCAACAGCCGGAGCGAGATCGACGAGATCCGCTTCTCGCTGCCGAACAACCACCACTTCCTGGTGGACCTCGAGCCCTTCGGGCTGAAGAACGACAACGAGGTCTACTTCGCGGCTGACCGCCCCTACGGCCTGATCGAGGCCACGGTTCTCAGGGACGGCGTCCAGCCGAAGATCCCGGTCGACATGACCAACCTCTGACGCGGGACGCGGGGGGGGCGGCCCCCCCCCCGGGGCGGGGGCGCGCCCCCCCCCCGCACCCCCCCCCCACCACACAACACACACCCACGCCCACTC
>NZ_JBHYIG010000498.1:0-2164 GCF_042740015.1 Streptomyces sp. NPDC059037 | reverse complement strand
CGAGCCCGCGCGCGCCCCGCCCCGGGCCCCCGCGCCCCCGCGCCCCGGCCGCGCCCGGGCGGCCGCCTCTCCCCCGAGGAGGCCGCCGCCCTCTGCGACACGTATCTCGACTGAGGCGCCGGGCGCTCAGCTCTTCGTACGGAACTTGTGGATCGCGATCGGTGCCATCACCAGCGTGAGCGCCACCGCCCAGCCGATCGTCACCCACACGTCGTGTGCGGCCGGGCCGCCCACCATCAGGCCGCGCGCGGAGTCCGCGAGCGTGGACAGCGGGTTGTAGTCGGTGAAGGCCTCGAGCCAGCCCGGCATGGACTTCGTCGGCGCGAAGATCGACGAGCCGAACTGCAGCGGCATCAGGACCAGGAAGCCCATCGCCTGCACGGACTGCGCGCTCTTCATGGTGACGCCGAGGACCAGGAAGATCCACATGACGGACGAGCCGAAGAGGGCGGTCAGGCCCACGGCGGCGAACAGACCGCCCCAGTTGGTGATGTCGAAGCCCACCAGGACACCGACGATCATCATGATCGTCGTCGCGACGAGCATCCGCATCAGCTCCACCACGATCTTGGCGAAGAGGACCGAGCCCTGGCCGATCGGCAGGGTCCGGAAGCGGTCCATGATGCCGTTCTGGAAGTCCTGGTTGAAGCCTGTGCCGACGGCCATGGCGATGTTCAGGGACATCATCGCCATCATGCCCGGCACCACGTACTGCACATACGCGTCCTGACCGCCGCCGAGCGCCTGCCCGATGGAGCCGCCGAAGACGTACACGAACAGCAGCGTGAAGACGATGGGCATCAGCACCGCGTCGAACATCGACTCGGGATCGGCCCGGATCCACTGCAGATTGCGGCGGACCAGGGCGCCGGTGTGGCGCACGTGGCCGCGCAGGCCTATGCGGCCGTCGGCCTGGCCGGCCCCGGGCAGGTGGGCCGTTGCGGTGGTGGCACTCATACGGTGACCTCCTCGAGTTCGGCGGGACGGGTGTCCTGCGGGGTGCTGGCCTTCTGGCCGGTGATGGAGAGGAACACCTCGTCCAGGCTGGGCAGTTCGGTGGCGATCGAGCCGATCACGATGGAGCGCGCGGTGACCGCGCCGACCACCGCGGTCAGCTGCTCGTCGCTGAGGATCGGCACCAGGACCGTGCCGGTCTCGGTGTCCACCGTCGAGGTGGCGAGGCCGGTCAGGCCCAGGTCGTCAAGGGCGTTCGCCAGCGGCCGCAGCTCCAGCGGGTCGGCCGGGCGGATGCGCAGGGTGCGGCCGCCGACCTTCGCCTTCAGCTCGTCGATGCCGCCGTTGGCGATGACCTTGCCGCGGTCGATGACCGTCAGCTCGGACGCCAGCTGCTCGGCCTCCTCCATGTACTGCGTGGTGAGCAGCACGGTGACGCCGTCGCCGACCATGCGCTTGACCTCGGCCCACACCTCGTTGCGGGTGCGGGGGTCGAGGCCGGTCGTCGGCTCGTCCAGGTAGAGGACGGCCGGGCTGCCGATCATCGAGGCGGCGAGGTCCAGGCGGCGGCGCATGCCGCCGGAGTACGTCTTGGCCTGGCGGCCTGCGGCCTCGGTGAGCGAGAACCGCTCGAGCAGGCCGTCGGCCCTGGACCTGGCGTCCTTGCGGGACAGGTCGAGCAGCCGCCCGATCATGTACAGGTTCTCGCGGCCGGAGAGCTTCTCGTCGACCGATGCGTACTGGCCGGTGAGGCCTATGACCCGGCGGAGCTGGCGGGGCTGCTTCACCACGTCGTACCCGGCGACGTGGGCCAGGCCGGAGTCCGGGGTGATGAGGGTGGACAGGCAGCGTACGAGGGTGGTCTTGCCGGCGCCGTTGGGCCCGAGCACGCCGACGACCGTTCCTTCGCGTACGTCGAGGTCCACGCCGTCCAGTGCTTTGGTCTCGCCGTAGTGCTTGACCAGCCCCCGCACGGTGATGGCGCTCGCTGCGCCTCCGGGGTTCTTGTCGATTCGCGTCATGCCCTCAAGGTGCCATCCGCCACCGACAAACCACCGACAGGCTGCCGACAGGGGCTCGCGGGGCGCGGTGCAGTGTGGTCACCTTGCTGTCGGGGGGGGGGGTGCTGTGCCGCCGCGGGGGCGGGGGGGCGGGGGGCGCCCCCCCCCGGCCGAGTCACAAACAAACAGACCCCCACACACACACTGAG
>NZ_JBHYIG010000497.1:0-2285 GCF_042740015.1 Streptomyces sp. NPDC059037 | reverse complement strand
TGCCCGTCGCGTCGGACGCGCTGCGTCGCTCGTACGCCCCTGGTGGACCGGCCGTGGCGGGCCCCCCCCGTGGCCCCCCCCCCCCCCTCGTCGTATCTAGGTCAACGCTCAGACCTTGCCGTCTCCGCCACCATCAGCGTCACCCTCATCGCCCTCGTCGTCCACGTCCCTCTCAACGACGGCGACATCACTGTCCGAGGACTCCGGGAGCGCATCGGCACCGTCCTCACCGTCCTCATCAAGAGCGTCCACGAACTCGACACCGTCCAGCTCGGCGAGCCGGTCCGACGCGTCGGTGCTGCCGTCCTTGTCGGACTCGATGGCCTTCGCGAACCACTCGCGCGCCTCGTCCTCACGCCCCGCCGCGAGCAGCGCGTCGGCGTACGCGTACCGCAGCCGCGCGGTCCACGGCTGCACGGAGTTCGACGCCAGCTCGGGGCTCTGCAGGGTGACGATGGCGGCATCGATCTGCCCCATGTCACGCCGGGCGCCTGCGGCCACGAGCCGCATCTCGACCTGCCCCGCCTTGTCCAGCTTCGCCACTTCAGGCCCACCGGCCATGTCCAGCGCCTTCTCGGGCCGGCCGAGACCACGCTCGCAGTCCGCCATGACGGGCCACAGCTCGACGCTGCCGGTCATCCGCCGGGCGGCCCGGAACTCGGCGAGGGCCTCGCTGTACTTCTGCGTCGCGTACGCGGCGAAGCCCGCGGCCTCGCGCACAGCGGCGACACGCGACGCGAGCCGCAGCGCGACCCGCGAGTACGCGTAGGCCTGCTCGGGGTCCTCGTCGAGCAGGTTGGCGACCATCACCAGGTTCTTGGCGACGTCCTCGGCAAGCCCCTTGGGAAGGCTCTGCAGCTCCTGCTGTACGTCCTTGTCGATCTCGTGCCCCGTGACGTCGTCCGGGATCGGCAGCCGCTTGATGGGCTCGCGATCGCGGTCACGGTCGTCACGCCCGCGGTAGCCACCGCGGTCGCCGTCGCGCCGGTCATCACGCCGGTCGTCCCGCCCACGGAACCCGCCGGGCCGTCCGCCACGGCTGTCGTCACGACGCGGCCCACGGTCGTCCCGCCCACGGTAGCCACCGCCACGGCTGTCATCACGCCGGAACCCACCGCGGTCACCACCGCGGTCGCCACCGCGGTCACCGCCACGATCGTCACGACGGTCATCGCGACGGAAGCCACCACGCTCACCACCGCGATCGTCACGCCGGTCATCACGACGGAACCCGGGACGGTCGCCACCACGGCTGTCATCCCGCCGGAAGCCACCACGATCGCCACCGCGGTCATCACGCCGGTCATCACGACGGAACCCGGGACGGTCGCCGCCACCACGGGGCCGGTCATCGCGTCGGTCGTCACGTCGATCGTCGCGCCGGAATCCACCACGATCGCCACCACGATCGCCACCGCGGTCGTCACGCCGGTCGTCCCGGCGGTCATCGCGCCGGAACCCGGGACGATCCCCGTCACGGCGGAACCCGGGACGGTCACCACCGCGGCTGTCGTCGCGACGGAAACCACCACGGTCACCACCGCGATCGTCACGACGGTCATCGCGACGCGGGGAGCCGGACGTCGAGCGGTCGTCACGGCGGAAGGCGGGACGATCCCCGTCACGGCGGTCGTCGCGACGCGGGAAACCGGAGGTCGAGCGGTCATCGCGACGGAACGGGGGACGTCCTCCACCATCACGGTCATCCCGCCCGCGGTAGCCGCCACCACCGCCACGGTTGTCATCGCGGCGGAATCCACCACGGTCACCACCGCGATCGTCGCGCCGGTCGTCCCGGCGGTCATCGCGCCGGAACGCGGGACGGTCTCCACCACGGCTGTCATCGCGACGGAAGCCACCACGCTCACCGCCACGGTCGTTGTCACGACGCGGACCGCCACGATTGTCACGGTCATCGCGGCGCGGTCCGCCAGAAGTGGGACGGTCGTCCCGGCGGAACGGGGGACGACCGCCGCTGCGGTCGCCACGGTCGTTGTCCCGACGGGGCGCCCCACCGCGGTATCCGCCCCGGTCGCCACCGTCCCGGCGGCGCTGCCCGCGCTCCGGTCGCTCGTCGGGAGAGTTGGTGGACATCGGTGACTCCTAGTCTTCGGTACCGCAGTCATTCTCGCGCAGCCGGGTAGCCGGCGCGCTTCGACAAAAACAAAAAGGACCCTTGGTCCCAGCGTGGACGCTGGGACCAAGGGTCCTCCAAATATTGTTGGGCGGCGTCCTACAATCCCACATGGTCCCCCCTGCAGTACCATCGGCGCTTTGATGGGAAT
>NZ_JBHYIG010000496.1:0-2285 GCF_042740015.1 Streptomyces sp. NPDC059037 | reverse complement strand
GTCGTGCCGAGGGACGGTCCCAGGATCAGGACCGGCGCGTCTTCGGGCCCGTCAAAGCGGTATTGCAGGGGAAGCGGGTCGTCGCGTCCAGAGGGACCGCATCCTCAGGGGCTGACGTGCCGGCTCTCGTCCTTACGGCTCTCGTCGGCCGCAGGAGTGCCCAGCCAGCGTGGGAACGGGCCCGAGACAGCCGTGACCTGGCCGAGGCCGATTCCGGCGACGATCACGCAGCACGCCGCGATCAGCCACGAGAGCAGCGTGAAGACGTAGCCGAGCGACCCGAAGTGCTCGAGGCCCCGTTTCATGGCCGCGGGCATGAACAATCCCGACAGATAGGCGAACGTCACCATGCCGACGCCCGTCAGCACGGCTCCCGGCAGCAGCGGCGCCCACCGGATGCGCGCACCGAGCAGCAGATGCTGCGTCCACCACCACAGCAGCACGGCCGTCACCAGCGAGAGCAGCACTCCGAGCCAGGTGCCGGCCCCGAAGCCGTGGCGCAACGGGGACTGGAACAGCACCGCGGTCAGCCACCCCGCCAGCCACACCAGCCAGCGCCAGGCGGTCACCCGTGCGCCCCCCTTGGGCAGATCCCAGCAGCGTTCGCACACCTGCTGCAGGGCGCGGCTCAGTGCGGTCGCCGAGATGAGCGCGACGACGAGGCCGACGCCTCCGTAGGTGTCCTTCGTGACGCCTTGGGCGGTGAAGGTCTGCTCGATCGTGTCGACCGGTGCGTCCTCGCCCAGCAGAGCCTGAACGGAGTCGGCCAGCAGGTCCTTGACGCCACTCGGTGCCAACGCGGCCACGACGATGAGCAGCGGCAGCGCGGCCAGGAAGAGCTGGGCCGCAAGCCGCGCGCTGGCGTCCATCCAGCGCACGCTGATCAGCCGTGCGAGCATCCGCCCGACCAGCGGTGTCCGCCGGGGGAACTCCTGGGCCGCCCTGGCCCAGTCCCGGAGCTGCTTGCGGTTCACGGTCCATTCGTCGCACAGAAAGGCCGCCACCGCCTTCAGAGGGCTCGCGTCAGGTGCGCTTCATACGGGTGAATGAGCTGCCGCAGTAGATCGACAAGGCAGCAGGGCGCGGTCGGTTGGCTAGCCTGCGGCGGGTGAAGGACGGCGAGTCAGCGGGGCGTCGCACTCCTGGCGCCGCCAGGAGGCTGTTGCGTACGGTCCGCGCGGATCCCCGGCACATGCCGGAGCGGATGGCCGTGTTCGCGGTCGAGTACCTCGGCCCGCCGGCCGCGGAATGGGTCGCCCGGCGACGGTCCGAGCAGCCGGCGGGTGCCGCGGCCACCGATGAACTGCGCATCCAGGTGGTCCACCGGGGCGTTCGCTCATCTGTCGCGGAAGGCTCCTTCCTGGGCGGGCCGTTCATGGCGCTGCTGCCGATCGCGTTCTGCGGAGCGCTGCTCGCCCAGTTCCGGATGGTGCTCGAACTCGCGGCCCTGTCCGGTCTCGACCCCAGGGACGACACGGTCGTGGCCCACCTGCTCGTCATCCAGGGCGTCCACCCGACCGTCACCGAGGCGGAGGCGGCACTACGCGAGGCGCGGTCCGCCGTCGTGAGCGGCGGGGCCAGGGCCAGTTGGTGGAGCACCGTCAGGAGACAGGCCTACCTCATCGGTCTGGTCGCGCCTCAGGACCGGCCGCGCGGGAAGCTTCGAAGGGCCGCGGTGTGGGCGGGCACGGTCGCGCTGGTCCTCATCGGCACCGTGGTGCCGTTCGTCTGGATCCCGGTGTGCGCGGAGATGTACCGGCGCGCGACCAACCAGCTCGCCGTGGTCGCCGCACGGTACTTCGCGCTGCACGGGGGCACGGATGTGCTGCCGCCGGGCAGCCCGGCGACGCGGCGTGCCACCGTGCGCCCGGGATTCCTGCTGGCGACCGTGCGGGTGCTGCTGGCGTGCACGGTGCCGGTCGTGATCGCGGTGGTCGTACTGGCCACCGACATCCGCGTCGCCGACGAGCACTGGAGCACGGTGCTGCTCGCGTTCCTCGCCGTCTCCGCGGTGGCCGCGCTGGTGTGGTACCGGCGCCGCCGCTGACTCAGCCGCGCGCCAGCGCCAGATCGCGCAGCCGCCGCCAGTCCAGGCGCGACCGCGGCCGGGACACGCCGGGGCGGTGGCGCGGGACGCGCACGCGCAGCGCCCGGGGACGGCTCACGACGGTCACGGGCGTCGGGAAGGACAGCGCCTCGCCGGGGGGGGGGGGCCCGCCGCCGGGGGGCCCGCGGAGCGGGACGTGGCCGCCGACCTGGACCGGGGCGTCGCCGCGGAGTACGCG
>NZ_JBHYIG010000495.1:0-2434 GCF_042740015.1 Streptomyces sp. NPDC059037 | reverse complement strand
GCAGCGCACCGAGGGCGGAGCCCCGCTGCCCCACCCCGCCGCGGGGCGGGGGGGGGGCCGGCCGGCGCCCGCCCCCGGGCCACCCCGCCCCGCCCCCCCCCCCCTCTTTCCGTTTCCCGCACCCTGTTGCCCCTTCCCCCTACCGACGCCCCGCAACTTCTCGTATGGTGGAAACAAGTTTCCGAAAACCTCGTGAACGAAACGTTCGCAATCCGGGGCGGCTACCACGTACTCAGTGGTAGGTGCGACGATCGGACGGCAAGAGCTACACGGTGAAAGCAGAGGAAGTCGGCCATGGCAACGGCGCCCAGCGTCTCCTACTCGAACACGGTCCGGTTGGAGGTGCCCGCGAGCGGCACCGCGGTCTCCCAGATCACCACGGCCGTCGAGTCCCACGGAGGCTCGGTGACCGGCCTCGACGTCACCGCATCCGGCCATGAGGCGCTCCGGATCGACGTCACGATCGCGGCGACCTCCACGACGCACGCCGACGAGATCGTCGAGCAGCTGCGCACCATCGAGGGCGTGAACGTCGGCAAGGTCTCCGACCGTACGTTCCTGATGCACCTCGGCGGCAAGATCGAGATGGCGTCGAAGCACCCCATCAGGAACCGTGACGACCTCTCCATGATCTACACCCCGGGCGTGGCCCGCGTGTGCATGGCGATCGCCGAGAACCCCGAGGACGCGCGCCGCCTCACCATCAAGCGCAACTCCGTTGCGGTCGTAACGGACGGTTCGGCCGTCCTTGGCCTGGGCAACATCGGCCCGAAAGCCGCGCTGCCCGTCATGGAGGGCAAGGCGGCCCTCTTCAAGCGCTTCGCCGGCATCGACGCCTGGCCGCTCTGCCTGGACACCCAGGACACCGACGCCATCGTCGAGATCGTCAAGGCGATCGCCCCCGGCTTCGCGGGCATCAACCTCGAGGACATCTCGGCGCCGCGCTGCTTCGAGATCGAGGCCCGGCTGCGCGAGGCCCTCGACATCCCCGTCTTCCACGACGACCAGCACGGCACCGCGATCGTCGTGCTCGCCGCGCTGACCAACGCACTTCGCGTGGTCGGCAAGGGAATCGGCGACGTACGCGTCGTCATGTCCGGCGCGGGCGCGGCCGGTACGGCCATCCTCAAGCTGCTCATCGCGGCGGGCGTCAAGCACGCCGTCGTCGCCGACATCCACGGCGTCGTGCACGCCGACCGCGAGGACCTCGTGGACGCCGCGCCGGACTCGCCGCTGCGCTGGATCGCCGACAACACCAACCCCGAGGGCGCCCGCGGCACCCTCAAGGAAGCGGTCGTCGACGCCGACGTCTTCATCGGTGTGTCGGCTCCGAACGTCCTGAACGGCGACGACGTCGCGGCGATGGCCGACGACGCCATCGTGTTCGCGCTCGCGAACCCGGACCCCGAGGTCGAGCCCGCAATCGCCCGCCAGACGGCGGCAGTTGTGGCCACCGGACGCTCGGACTTCCCGAACCAGATCAACAACGTCCTGGTCTTCCCCGGTGTCTTCCGCGGTCTGCTCGACGCCCAGTCGCGCACCGTCAACACGGAGATGATGCTGGCAGCGGCGGGCGCCCTCGCGGACGTCGTCGCCGAGGACGAGCTCAACCCGAACTACATCATCCCCAGCGTCTTCAACGACAAGGTCGCGGGCGCGGTCGCCGATGCGGTGCGCAGCGCGGCGAAGGCCGCAGGGGCGGCTGTGACAGGCGCCACGGCCCAGTAGTACGGCGCGTCGCGGAACGCAGGGCCCGTAAAGGCCCTCTAGGGTGGCGTGGAAGCGCGCCCCCGACTGCCACCTTCCCAGGGGCGGTGAAGCTTTTCGTGTGACCCCCACGGGCCCCGGATTGGCTTTCCCGCCGCAGGTGGGGGCAGGATGCCTTTCTGGGCGCGAGGGTCTGGATGACGGACCCGGGTCCGGGGCCTGACCGAGGACCCTGGCAGCATCGGCTTCGCTGTGCCCATCATGCGGCCCCGCCGCGTGGCACGCCTCAACGGCAAGAAGAACACGGGAGTACAAACATGAACCGCAGTGAGCTGGTGGCCGCGCTGGCCGACCGCGCCGAGGTGACCCGCAAGGACGCCGACGCCGTGCTGGCGGCGTTCGCCGAGACCGTCGGCGAGATCGTTGCCAAGGGCGACGAGAAGGTCACCATCCCCGGCTTCCTGACCTTCGAGCGCACCCACCGTGCCGCTCGCACCGCCCGGAACCCGCAGACCGGCGAGCCGATCAACATCCCGGCCGGCTTCAGCGTCAAGGTTTCGGCGGGCTCCAAGCTGAAGGAAGCCGCCAAGGGCAAGTAAGCCTCAGGCAGTACGCAGAAGGGGGGGGGCCCCCCCCCCCCGGGGCGGCCCCCCTCAACGGGGGGTCTCGGGGGTGACAGAACTGGGCCCCCCCCCCCCCCCCACCACACCCCCGCGCCCCCCCCCGC
>NZ_JBHYIG010000494.1:0-2499 GCF_042740015.1 Streptomyces sp. NPDC059037 | reverse complement strand
GCCGCCGCGCGGGCGCCGCCCCCCGCGCCTCTCCACATCATGGGGGGGCCCCCCCCCCCCCGGGGCGGCCGCGCCCCCCCCATCGACGTATGCGTAGGGGATCGACGTATGCGTAGGGGATCGACGTATGCGTACGGGCTAGATCCGCACCTGGCTAAATCCGCACCTGGACGGCGCGCCCGAGGCGGTCGTGCAGGCCGCGGCCGTCGCGGTCCCAGATGAGCGCCGGGATGGCGACGCAGAGCAGCAGGCTGCGGACGAGGACCCGGCCGATGCCGAGCCGGCCGCCGCGCTCGGCGATGACGCGCAGCCTGAAGAGCGCCTTGCCCGGGGTGCAGCCGACCGTGCCGACGGTCAGTACGTTGAGCACGAAGAAGATGCCCAGGGCCCAGTTGCCCATCGCCTGCTGGTCACCGCGAGCGAACAGGCCGTATGCGATAACCATGCACAGGGCCCAGTCGACGGCGACGGCGCCGATGCGCCGGCCGGGCCGCGCGATCGAGCCCGGCCCCTCCTCCGGCAGGCCGAGCTGCTCGCCCCGGTAGCCGAAATCGACGCCCGCGTCCTCTGCCGCCGCACGCGGGCCGGACAGCCACGATCCGATTGCTTGCCTGTTGTCCACCCGACCACGGTACTGCGCCCGATTTCGTACGAGGACGGGCGGGGTAGGACGAATGGCGCCCCGCGCGTACCCGGCCCGGTTAACTTCGGCGAAACAAATGGGTCATGCTTGAGAAATCCCCCGTCCCTATGGTCGGGTCCCAGCGTGTGCCACCGCACTGGCCGCACAACGAGCTGCAACCCCGTACCCACCTGGGGGCCGGGAGTAGGAGGAGTTGGATGTTCCAGAACGCCGACGACGCAAAGAAGTTCATCGCGGACGAGGATGTGAAGTTCGTCGATGTCCGGTTCTGCGACCTGCCCGGAGTGATGCAGCACTTCACCATCCCGGCAGCGGCGTTCGACCCGAACGAGGAGCTGGCCTTCGACGGTTCGTCGATCCGCGGCTTCCAGGCCATCCACGAGTCCGACATGGCGCTGCGCGCGGACCTGTCGACCGCCCGGGTCGACCCCTTCCGCCGCGACAAGACCGTCAACATCAACTTCTTCATCCACGACCCGATCACGGGCGAGCAGTACAGCCGTGACCCGCGGAACGTGGCGAAGAAGGCGGAGGCGTACCTCGCCTCCACCGGCATCGCGGACACGGCCTACTTCGGCCCGGAGGCGGAGTTCTACGTCTTCGACAACGTCCGCTTCCAGACGTCGGCGAACGAGAGCTTCTACCACATCGACTCCGAGGCCGGCGCCTGGAACACCGGTGCGGTCGAGAACAATCGCGGCTACAAGGTCCGCTACAAGGGCGGCTACTTCCCGGCCCCGCCGGTCGACCACTTCGCCGACCTGCGCGCGGAGATCTCCCTGGAGCTGGACAAGAACGGCCTGCAGGTCGAGCGCCAGCACCACGAGGTCGGCACGGCCGGCCAGGCGGAGATCAACTACAAGTTCAACACGCTGCTCGCCGCGGCCGACGACCTGATGCTCTTCAAGTACATCGTGAAGAACGTCGCCTGGCGCAACGAGAAGACCGCGACCTTCATGCCGAAGCCGATCTTCGGTGACAACGGCTCGGGCATGCACGTCCACCAGTCGCTGTGGGCCAACGGCGACCCGCTGTTCTACGACGAGCAGGGCTACGCCGGTCTCTCGGACACCGCCCGCTACTACATCGGCGGCATCCTCAAGCACGCCCCGTCGCTGCTGGCCTTCACCAACCCGACGGTGAACTCCTACCACCGTCTGGTCCCCGGCTTCGAGGCCCCGGTCAACATGGTGTACTCGCAGCGCAACCGCTCCGCGGCGATGCGTATCCCGATCACGGGCTCGAACCCGAAGGCCAAGCGCGTCGAGTTCCGCGCCCCGGACCCGTCCTCGAACCCGTACCTCGCCTTCTCCGCGCTCCTCCTCGCGGGCCTCGACGGCGTCAAGAACAAGATCGAGCCGCCGGAGCCGATCGACAAGGACCTCTACGAGCTCGCCCCCGAGGAGCACGCGGGCGTCGCCCAGGTCCCGACCTCCCTCCCCGCGGTCCTCGACGCCCTGGAGGCGGACAACGAGTACCTGCAGGCGGGCGGCGTCTTCACGTCCGACCTGATCGAGACGTGGATCGACTACAAGCGCACGAACGAAATCGCCCCGATCCAGCTGCGGCCGCACCCGCATGAGTTTGAGCTCTACTTCGACATCTAAAAAGTGGGGTCGGGTGAGCTGGGGCTAGATCTCAGAAACCTGCTGTGACCTGGGAAGACACTGCTCGGTAGTTCTCACTGGTCCCAGTTGTTTTCCAGGGTCTTGTGCACCGGGTGTGCACCGGCGGCGCCAATACCTGACCCACCATCAGAGACGCATGCGTCGGGCGGGCGGCGCGCGGCCGGCGGCGGCGTGGGCGCCCCGGCGGCCGGGCGGGCGGGGGGGCGCGGAGACATAGTCGGACGTGAA
>NZ_JBHYIG010000493.1:0-2503 GCF_042740015.1 Streptomyces sp. NPDC059037 | reverse complement strand
GCCGCCGACTGAATCCGGTCGGCGGCCAGGCGGCGGCGTGCGCCTGACCGGCGCGGAAGGGGGACGCGCCGGCCAGGAAGGCGGAGCCAACCGCACAGGAACGTGCCGTCAGAAGCCGCGCCCCGCGTTCTCCGAGCGGCGCCGCATCCAGAACAGGCCGCCGCCGATCACCGCGGCCGCGACGAGACCACCGCCGATCGCCATGTCGGTGGTGCTCGCCCCCTCGTTCGAGCTGCCGCCGAGACCACCGCGGACACCGCCGTGGATGACGGTGAAGGCGGACGGGCGGGTGAGTTCCCTGCCGCCGCATACGGCCTTGATGTCGTACGCGCCCGGGTTGGCGTGCTGGTGGATGGTCGCCGTCCCTGTCGCCGTGTGGCCGCCCGGCAGCACCTTCAAGTTCGTCCTCGGGAAGGCGGGCGACTCGATGTGACCGCCGGACGGGCAGTTGTCGACCGTGACCGTCAGCTGCCCGCCTCTCGGGATGACGCTCGGCATGGCCACGATGTTGGACGGGTTGTCCCAGGCGGCAGCCGTCGGGGCGGCGAGCCCCACGACCGCACCCGCGGTGACGGCGACCGCCAGAGCACGGGTGGCGCGCATACGGGAAGTACGCATGTGAATCCTCCGCGGAAGACGCCCCGGGGAAACCGTCCCCGGTCGATCGGCGAGAGCGCCTCCCAGACAGACCCTCAGATGCCGTGCACAGAGCCGCATTTCGAGAATCGGCCGTACCGGTGAGGCGACACGCCGAAGGGCAAAGGCACAAGCCGATATTGCCGCAGGTCACGGACCGTCAGAAAATTAGTTTCCGGGGCGACTCGGATGGCGCACGCCCGGTATGGCCGCCACCCGTTCGCTCCTGCTCTGTCGCTGACTGCGCGCGCCGCGCTTAGCGTTCTCGTACGCGCAACGGACGCGGTTCGAAAGCCGCGTTGAGAGGGGATCAGAGAATGCTTTCGTCCCAGCCGGCCGAAGAGGAGGAAAGGCAGAGGAAGCGCGCGCCCTGGGGCGTGATGGCGCTTGTTCTGCTGACCGGCCTCGCGCTGATCCGGAATGGCTCAGGGGAATTCGACGTGGGTCCGCCACAGCCCGCGTCGGCGGCCGCGGCGGATCAGGCGCCCGATGCGGCCAGGAAGGACGTCGCACCGCTGACGTTCTCGCCCGCCGACCGGGTCCAGATCAAGGGGATCCGGGTGGACGCGCCGGTCATGGCCGTGGGGCTCGACGCGGAGGGCTGGGTGGACGCGCCGCCGCCGGAGGTCCCGAACCTGGCCGGCTGGTTCACCGGGGCGGTTTCGCCGGGCGAGAAGGGCACATCCGTGATCGTCGGCCATGTCGACAATCAGCAGGGGCCCGCCATCTTCTACGGCCTCGGTTCGCTGCGGAAGGGAAATCGCATCGAGGTCCTGCGCAGGGACCGCAAGACCGCGGTCTTCGAGATCTACGGCATCGAAGTGTTCGAGAAGAACAATTTCCCGGGAGATCGCGTATACGGCGACAAGGGAACCCCGGAAATCCGGGTCATCACCTGTGGCGGCGGTTTCTCCAAGCGGGCCGGATACGACGGGAACGTCGTCGTTTTCGCCCGCCTTGTGGATGTGCGGGGCTGACGGCGATCTCGCCGAAAGCACGCGGCACGGGGCGGGCGAAAGTCCGGCCTGCTCCGACCTACATCGAATGGCGGCTCGGCACCGTGATGCGGTAGCCCGATTCGATGAGTTCCGGAAGGTACGTCCGCAGGGCGTCGACGCTCTGGGAGCGGTCGCCGCCCGCGTCGTGCGCGAGCACCACGACCCCGGGAGCCGCGCCCTTGCGCACGCGCCGGATGATCGTGGCGGTGCCCGGCTCGGTCCAGTCCAAGGTGTCGACGGTCCAGGCGAGCGGCTCCATGCCCAGGTCGGCGCCGAGCTGGAAGGCGTTGCGGTTCCAGGCCCCGTAGGGGGCGCGGAACCAGGCCGGGGGTTCGCCGACGGTGTCGTCGACGACCTCGCAGGTACGCTCCATCTCCTCGCGCATCGCGCTCCTGTGCATCTTCAGCAGAAGCGGATGGGACCAGGTGTGATTGCCGATCAGATGCCCCTCGTCGGCCATCTCGCGCAGCAGGTCCTTGTTGTCGACGGCCATCCCCCCGCACACGAAGAACATGGCGCGGACGTCGTACCGGCGCAGGGTGCGCAGGATGCCCGGGGTGTAGCGGGGGTCGGGTCCGTCGTCGAAGGTCAGCACCATGCTGCGGTCCTGCCCGTCCATGCGCAGGATCGGGGCACGGCGTACGCGCGGCAGGGCTCGGGCGGCGTGCGGCGGTCCGTAGCCGGCCATCGGCTGGAGGCGGTACGCGGACGGCTTGAGCGCGCGCCCGGCCGGCGGTCCGCCGGCCGCCGCCCCGCCGGTGGCCTTGGATCCTGGCATGCCGGGCCGTTCCGTGCCCACACAGCCCGCCGTGGCGGCAAGACCGAAGCTGTCTCTAAAACACAACTCCGATCCCACGATACCCCGAAGG
>NZ_JBHYIG010000492.1:0-2558 GCF_042740015.1 Streptomyces sp. NPDC059037 | reverse complement strand
TTGTTCAAATCTGCGCGTGCTTATTTGATCTCTTCCCCCCCCGCGCCCCCCGCCGCGCCCCCCCCCCCCTTTCCCGTCCCCGGGCCGCGCCGCCCGTAAGTCACCCCCCGCACGGGGGAGGCCGCTCACCCGGCCAGGGGGCCCGCGGGCCCACCCCGACGGCTTGACTTGCCGCATGAGAAACGTTCACCGCACCCGCCTCCGCATGGCCCTCGTCGTCCTAGGCCTGCTGACCGTCCCGCTGACCGCGGGCCCGTTACCGGGAGCCGTGGCCCCGGCAGCGGCGGCCTCCGGCGCCGAGCGGCCGCCGGACGGAGACATCCGCGCGCGCATCGAGGCCATCCCCGGCATGCGGGTCACGGCCGAACGCGCCGCGGCGCCGGGGCAGCGCTGGTTCGAGCTGGCCTACCGGCAGCCCGTGGACCACCGGCACCCCGGGCGCGGCACGTTCGAGCAGCGGCTGAGGCTGCTGCACAAGTCGACCGACCGCCCGACGGTCCTTTACACGTCCGGCTACGGCCTCGTCTCGAACCCCGACTTCCGCTCCGAGCCCACCCAGCTCGTCGACGGCAATGAAATCGTCACCGAGCAGCGGTACTTCGACAAGTCCGTGCCGAAGCCCGTCGACTGGTCGAAGCTGGACATCCGGCAGGCCGCCGACGACCACCACCGCCTGATCCAGGCGCTCAAGCCGCTCTACGACGGCCGGTGGATATCGACGGGCGGCAGCAAGGGCGGCATGACCTCGGTCTACCACCGGCGCTTCCACCCACGGGACGTGGACGGCACGGTCGTCTACGCGGCCCCCAACAACGTGAACGACCGCGACGACAGCGCCTACGACGCGTTCATCGAACGCGTGGGGACACCGGCCTGCCGCGCCAGGCTGAAGGCCGTACAGCGCGAGGCGTTGGTGCGGCGTGACGAGATGGTGGCCCGGTACACGACGTGGGCGGCCGAGAACGGGCACACGTTCGGGATCATCGGCAGCGCCGACAAGGCATACGAACTCGCCGTGCTGCGGGCCGTACCGATGTACTGGCAGTACGGCGACGCCCAGTGCACCGACGTCCCGGAGCCGACCGACTCGACGCAGGAGCTGTACACCTGGCTCGACCGGACCACTGGCCTCGCGAACTTCACGGACACCACGCTCAAGCCGCTGACGCCGTACTTCCACCAACTGGGCACCCAGCTCGGCTATCCGCAGTACAGCACCCCCCACCTGACCGGTCTGCTCCGCCACCCCGGCGTCCAGGACGTACGCACCTATGTGCCCCGCGACATCCCGCTCCGCTTCCAGCCGCAGGCGATGGCCGACATCGACCGCTGGGTACGGCACGACGGGAGCCGACTCCTCTTCGTCTACGGCGAGAACGACGTGGCGACCGCCGAGCGCTTCCGGCTCGGGCGGGGCAGCCGCGACGCGCACCTCTACGTCGCCCCGGACACCAACCACCGGGCACGCATCGCGTCGCTTCCCGCGAAGGACTCCGCCGCCGCCAAGGCCACGCTGCGGCGCTGGGCCGGCCGGTGAGGAGTTCTTCCACGGCGACGCACGGGTATGGCGGGGCATCGCGCGCTCCGCGAGGATGACCCCTTTCCACGAAGGGCATCGCGATGGGAACTCACGCGGCGGCGAGACGAGGAAGGCCGGTCGTGCTCGCGGCGATCGGCACCGCCCTGCTCGCCGCCCTGCTGTCCATCCCCGGCGCCGGGGGAGCGCCACGGTCGGCCGACGCCTGCGCCGCCACCTCCGCCACCTCCGGCACCGAGCTGCCCAGTGGTGACTGCGGGCCGTTCTGGCAGGTCCTCGCCGAGGACTTCAACGGCGACCGGGTGCCGCTCGGCGCGTTCCGCGACTGCGACCATCACGCCGACACCTCCGCGGCGTACTGCGGCGGCCTCAAGGGCGACTACCGCGACAACTGGTGGGCGTACCCGACCGGTTGGCGTGACACGGCGAACGACCGCGACCGCGACGTCGTCGGTGTCTACCACCCCGAGGACACCGTGAGCGTGGGCCCTGCGGAGAACGGCGACGGCCGCATGCGCATCCGGATGTGGCGGCCCGCCGACGGCGGCCCCGTCCATGCCGCGGCGGTCGTACCGCGTGCCGTCATGCAGATGAAGTACGGCAAGTACAGCGCCCGCATCAAGGTCACCGACCCGGCCCCCGGATACAAGTCGGCCTGGCTGCATTACGGCGGCGGCTGCGAGATGGACCACCCCGAGGGCAACTGGACCGGCTCCCTCACCGCCTTCCACCATCCCTGCGGCGGCGGTGAGCAGGGCTCGTTCCGCGGCGCCGACGACTGGACCGAGTGGCACACGGTGTCGACCGAATGGACCCCCGGCCACGTCCGCTTCTTCGTCGACGGACGCGAGACGGGACACGACACCAGGGGCGTGCCGGACGACCCGCTGTCCTGGGTCCTGCAGAACGAGAGCGCGCTTGAAGGACCCGGAGCGGCGCCCGGCAGCAGCGCGCAACTGGAGATCACCTGGGTCGCCGCGTACGCGTACAACTGGAAGTGACATGGGGGTAGGGCCCGTTC
>NZ_JBHYIG010000491.1:0-2560 GCF_042740015.1 Streptomyces sp. NPDC059037 | reverse complement strand
TCTCTGCCCCCCCCGCCGCCCGGGGGGTGTGCGATAACCCCCAGGTTTTCCACCACACCCCCCCCCCATACGCCGGGGGCGGCCCGGTGGTCCACTCCCCGGTCCAGGTCCACCCGTACGAGTTACGCGTTCCCGCGCACACCCTTGGCGAGATCACCCGCGAGCGCGCGGACCGCGGCGAGACCGGCGGCCTCGTCCGGGGCGTCCAGCATGCGCTGGACGAACGCGGAGCCGACGATCACGCCGTCGGCGAAGCCGGCGACCTCGGCGGCCTGGCGGGCGTTGGAGACGCCGAGGCCGACACAGACCGGCAGGTCGGTGGTGGCCTTGGTGCGCCGCACCAGTTCCTGCGCCTGCTCGCCGACGGACTCCCGGGTGCCGGTGACACCCATCAGGGACGCCGCGTACACAAAGCCCGAACCGGCCGCCGTGATGGTGGCGAGGCGCTCGTCCTTGCTGCTCGGCGCGACGACGAAGACCGTCGCGAGGCCGTGCTTCTCCGCGTGCTCCCTCCAGAGCGCGGACTCCTGGACGGGCAGGTCGGGCAGGATGCAGCCCGCGCCGCCCGCATCGGCGAGCTCGGCGGTGAAGCGCTCGACGCCGTAGCGGTCGATCGGGTTCCAGTACGTCATGACGAGCACCGGCTTGCCGGTCGCCTCGTGGGCCTCGCGGACCGTGCGCATCACGTCGGCGATCTTCAGGCCCGCCTTGAGCGCGATGTCGTCGGCGGTCTGGATGACGGGGCCGTCGAGCACGGGGTCGCTGTGCGGGAGGCCGACCTCCACGACGTCCGCGCCGCCGTCGAAGACGGCCTTGATCGCCGCGATGCCGCCGTCCACGGTCGGGAACCCGGCCGGGAGGTAGGCGATGAGGGCGGACCGGCCCTCGGACTTCGCTGCCGCGAGGGTGTCGCTCAACAGCTGGATGTTGCCGCTCACTTGGCGTCCCCCTTGATCTCAGCGCCGTCGGCGGACGCGTCCGCCTCTACGGTGGCGTCCGTGTCGTACAGGCCGAAGTACCGCGCGGCCGTGTCCATGTCCTTGTCGCCGCGGCCGGACAGGTTGACGATCATCAGCCCGTCCTTGCCGAGCTCCTTGCCGACCTCGATCGCCCCGGCCAGCGCGTGGGCGCTCTCGATGGCCGGGATGATGCCCTCGGTCCGCGACAGGAGCCGCAGCGCCTGCATGGCCGCGTCGTCGGTGACCGCGCGGTACTCGCCGCGGCCGCTGTCCTTGAGGAAGGCGTGCTCGGGGCCGATGCCCGGGTAGTCGAGTCCGGCGGAGATCGAGTAGGGCTCGGTGATCTGGCCCTCCTCGTCCTGGAGGACGTACGACCGTGAGCCGTGCAGGATGCCCGGCTCGCCCGCGGTCAGCGTGGCCGCGTGCTCGCCGGTCTCGACGCCGTGCCCCGCGGGCTCGCAGCCGATGAGGCGTACGCCGGCGTCCGGGATGAAAGCGTGGAAGAGGCCGATGGCGTTGGATCCGCCGCCGACACAGGCGACGGCGGCGTCGGGCAGGCGTCCGGCGCGCTCCAGGATCTGCCGCCGGGCCTCCACCCCGATGACCCGGTGGAAGTCGCGGACCATGGCGGGGAAGGGGTGCGGGCCCGCGACGGTCCCGAAGAGGTAGTGGGTCCTGTCCACGTTGGCGACCCAGTCGCGGAACGCCTCGTTGATGGCGTCCTTGAGGGTGCGGCTGCCGGACTTCACGGCCACGACCTCGGCGCCGAGCATGCGCATGCGGGCCACGTTCAGGGCCTGGCGCTGGGTGTCGATCTCGCCCATGTAGATGGTGCAGTCGAGGCCGAAGAGCGCGCAGGCGGTCGCCGTGGCGACGCCGTGCTGGCCCGCGCCGGTCTCGGCGATGACGCGGGTCTTGCCCATGCGCTTGGTGAGCAGGGCCTGGCCGAGCACGTTGTTGATCTTGTGCGAGCCGGTGTGGTTCAGGTCCTCGCGCTTGAGGAAGATGCGGGCGCCTCCCGCGTGTTCCGCGAAGCGGGGGACCTCGGTGAGGCTGCTGGGCCTTCCCGTGTAATTGACCAGAAGGTCATCGAGCTCGCGGGCGAACTCGGGGTCGTTCTTGGCCTTTTCGTACTCGACGGCGACCTCGTCCACGGCGGCCACCAGGGCCTCCGGGATGAACTTGCCGCCGAACGCGCCGAAGTAGCCCTCGGCGGTGGGGACTTGACCCTCCGGGTCCGGGATGAAGAACTGGCTGGGCATGGCTGATTCCTCGCTGAGGCGTTGGGTTGACGTCTGTCGCGGGTACGCCTTCACGCCGTTGCTGGCCGGGGATTCACGCGCGGCTGCGGCCCGTCTCGGGCTGATCGCGCAGTTCCCCGCGCCCCTTTCAGGGGCGCTTCAGCTCTCGGCGGCGTTCAAGGCGCCGCCCTGCCATCGCATCCCAGGGATCTGGCCCGGCTCAGATCCGATGTGGTACCGCACCCGCCTGCCGCGCACGCGTCGCGCGGGCGCGGGGGGGGGGGCGGGGGGGGCGGGGGCGGGGCGGGGGGGGCGCGGCGGGGGGAGGGGGGGGGGGGCGCGCGCTGCGGGCGCGGGCGC
>NZ_JBHYIG010000490.1:0-2640 GCF_042740015.1 Streptomyces sp. NPDC059037 | reverse complement strand
AAGTTTAACTGTGTTGGGGGCCTCTCCACTAACCCAAACCATCACCCACCGTATTCCACCCCCCCACCGCAGTTGTCACACCTGTGGGCGGCGGGCGCACCCTGGAATCAGCAGTTCCGGAGGTGATGACGATGAAGACCGCAGTCGGATGGCACATCGAGCTGGAATTCGAGGAGGACGACCACCGCACGCGCGCGGCCGCGCTCGTACGGCTCCCCGACGGCAACGAAGTCCGGGCCCACGGATACGCGAGCCGCCACCCCTCCGACTCGCAACAGGCGAGGGTCGGCGAGGAGATAGCGGGAGCACGTGCCCTGAACGAACTGGCGATGCAATTGCTGACGAAGGCGCACGACGAGATCGACGAGGCATCGGGAAGGACGTCGCACACGCTGCGGTGACGCCGACCACGGTCCGCCCGAGCGCCACTACTCCCTCGGGCGGACCCTCAGCTCTGCCCACACCGTCTTGCCGATACGCCGCTCCCTGACGCCCCAGGTCGCGGCGGCCGCTTCCACCAGGCGCAGCCCCCGCCCCGCCTCCGCCCCAGGGTCCGGCGGGCGCATCACCGGGACGCGATCGCCCCGCGCGTCCGACACCTCGATACGCAGCGTGCGCGCCGACTCCGCGTAGACGAGCCGCAGTTCGAAGTCCCTTCCGGGTACGTGTCCGTGCGTGACGGCATTGGCCGCCAGCTCGGCGACGACATGCGCCGCCGCGTCGGACAGCTCGCTGCCGTGCGGGATTCCCCAGATGTCGAGCTGGTGGGCGGCGAGGCGCCGGGCCAGGCGGGCGCCTCTCCGAGTGGAGCTGAGCCGCTGGGTGAAGTCGCTGATGGGGGTGGAGATTTGGGCTTTCATGTCACTGAGCGTGGTCGGTTCGTCTTACGCTGACCAGGTACGGCGCCACGACTCCGCGTAGCTGTATGAGTGCGGCGCGTTGGGCGTATGAGACGTCGACCGTGACCACGCAAGGGCGGTACGGGGTATGACCAACGCGGATCATGAGGAGCGGCCGGAGCGACCGTCGGATGCGGACGGTACAGCTCATCTCTTCCGGGCCCTGGGCAAACAGATCAAGGTGCTGCGCGAGCGGGCCGGGCTGAGCCAGAAGGAGTTCGCGGCAGCCGTTCATTGCGGGGAGGCGCTGATTTCCGCGATGGAACGCGGGGTGCGTACGCCACAGCCAGACTTCCTCGTCAGAGCAGACGATCTGCTTGACGGCCGAGGTGTCCTGGCGGCTGCGGTGGATGACGTACGAGAGGCGCAGGCAAAGGCTCGTACTCGACACCCGGAGTGGTATCGGAAGTACGCCAGCCTAGAAGCGGAGGCCATTGAGCTGCACGACTACAGCAACCAAGTCGTCCACGGCCTGCTTCAAACCGAAGGTTACGCGCGGGCCATCTTCTCTCAGCGGCGCCCATTCCTGGACCCGGAGACCATCGAGAAGCGGGTGGCCGATCGACTTGCTCGACAGCAGATCTTCGAGCGGTGGCCGGCGCCCGTGTGCAGCTTCATCGTGGAAGAGGCCGCGCTCCAGAGGCCGATCGGCGGGCAGGCCATTCACGAGGGCCAGCTGCGTCAGTTGCTGCGTGCAGGTAGGCACCGCACCATCGAGCTTCAGATCATGCCTACTGAGCGCGAGGAACATCCCAACGTAGACGGCGTGTTCACGCTGCTGACAAGCAAGTCGCGGCAGCAGGTGGCGTACACAGAAGTTCAGGGATACCCACGGCTTATCACCGACGTCGAAGAGGTCAGGCTCATCACGGCCCGCTATGGCATTCTTCGCTCGCAGGCTCTCAACGTCCGGGAGTCCCTGGTCCTCATCGAGAAGATGGTGGGAGCACGATGAACACCGAGCAGCTCAACTGGTTCAAGTCCAGCTCCAGCAGCGGCGAGGGCGGCGCGTGCCTCGAAGTCGCTTACACCTGGCGCAAGTCCAGCTACAGCGGCGGCGAAGGAGGCTCATGCGTGGAGGTATCCCCCTCCCCCAACGCCATCCACGTACGCGACTCCAAGAACCCCGAAGGCCCCACCTTCACAGTCGCCCCCGCCACCTGGACCGCCTTCATCACGCAGACGGCATCCCATGACTGACGTCACCAAGGCTGAACTCGACGAACTGATGCGCACGTTCCTCGGCGCGTTCACCAACACCGGTGGCAGCAAGGCGAACCTCGGCGCGGTCCGTGACGTATTCATCCCGCAGGGAATGATCATCAGCAACGTCGGCGACGGCGCACCCGTGGTGTACGACATCGAGGGCTTCATCGCGCCCCGCGAGAAGATGCTGAGCGACGGCGGGAAGCTGACGGAGTTCTCCGAGTGGGAAGTCTCCGAACGCACCGAGATCTACGGGTCGATCGCGCACCGGTTCAGCGAGTACCGGAAGTCGGGTTACCTCGACGGCGAGTGGTTCGAAGGCGTCGGCCACAAGACCACCCAGTACGTCCGTACGCCCGACGGCTGGCGGATGAGTTCAATGGCCTGGGACGACGAGTAGGCCGGTGGTGGTGTTCTTACCGGGGCCGCCCGGTTGTCCCGAGGTTGGCGGTTCCGGGCCGGGTGTAAAGGGCGCTCCTTCGTCGCGTCGGCTGCGCCGATTCCGCTTCGCTCCACCCTTGACACCCGTCCCTCC
>NZ_JBHYIG010000489.1:0-2697 GCF_042740015.1 Streptomyces sp. NPDC059037 | reverse complement strand
TTTTTAAACGAGACTGGCACTGTGTTTTCTGAGGCCGGGCGGGCGCGGCGGTTGGTTTTGCCCGGGGGGGGGGGGTGGGTTTCTTGGGGGGGGGGGGGGCGGCCGCCGCCCATCCCTGACTGGGCGGCGGCCCGTCGGCCGCTGCACACCTCGCCCGACATACAAGGGGTGCGGCGGCGATGGTCCCCTTCGATCGGTCACCGCCTGGACGGCGCGCCGCCGGGCGCGTTGTCGGCGGACTCGAAGGGGGATTTGGGCCGGCCGTCTGCTCCCCCACAGAGCACGGCCGGGACGCCAGTAGGCGTCACCTCCCTCAGTCCAGCAGGTCTCGGTATCCGCCCGCGCGTGGACGGTTCGAGGACCCCAAAGGGAGGCCCCAAGTAGGGGTTCACCTACTGTGTGGCGGCGGGCTGTGCCCGGCAGCGATGACGTTGGCGTAGGCTCGCGGCCTCCCCGCCAAGGGGGCCGTGACGAGCGGTACTTGGGTGAGGGCCGAGGCAGCAGCGGTCATCGCGGCACACCTCCGCGCGTGACGGAGAGCTGGAAGCACACCTGGAGGAACCGGCCCTCGTCGCAGGCAACCAACCGCTGCATCGGCTGTGGGAGCAGCGGCCTCAGGAGCCTGATCCGCCGGAGAAGGACTGCCACTGACGTCTTAGCCATCCGGGCCAGCTGCCCGGCTGTCGTCATCGCCACGGAGGGTCGTACCACGTCAGGACCTCCCGGCTGCGTAGAACCGGGCCCACGTGGTCTTGCCGTCATCCTTGATGCCCCAAAGGTCGCAGAAGGCATCGACAAGGTGCAGACCTCGGCCGTGCACGTCATCGACGTCCAGGGGAACCGGGGCCAGCAGTGGGGCAGTTGTGCTCTCGTCGGTGACCTCGATGTGCAGACCCGGGTATACCCGCCGCATCGTCACGTGGACGGACCCTTCGCCGTGCACGACGGCGTTCGTCACCAGCTCGGAAAGAACGAGCAGCACGTTCTCCACCAGCCGGGGAGCCAGATCCCACTCCTGCATCTGATCAGCGACGGCGTGCCGTATCTCAGCGACGCGAGCGGGTTCCGGAGCGATGGTGCGATCAAAGCTGTCCGACGGTTGCGGCATCGGCTTCGTACCTTCAGCAGCAACGGCTGCGACGGAGCTCATCGGGTACCTCCCGGGTGGGCGGTGTGGGGACCGGGAGACCAGAGGCCTGACCGGGAGTCGAAAGAGTCCTCGGCGTACTAGCCACGTGCAACTGTCGCTTGTCGCAAAACCGCGACCACAGCCTCACCTGAGTCGCAAATTTGTGACTTCAGTCCGAGCAAGTTGCAAATTCTTACCCTCGGTCACACCTCAGTCACTACGCTGGGCTACAAGAGCGGCAGAGGGGAGATGCGGTGGAGGAACAAGGGGTTAAGCACGGTCCCTCGTGCGCGGGGCGTCAGCGCACGGCTGCTGCGCAGCGAGGGCTGCCGCTTGAGCAACTCGTCATCGGGATCAGCCAGTGCTGTTCAGTGAGCAAGCTGAGGGCCCACCGGCTGGCGCGCGGCTGGACACTTCGTGAAGCGGTCGATCGGTTGCAGGAGCTCGGTCGGAGTCTCAACCCGAACGCCCCGAGTCCGGACGTGGTGCAGCTGAGCCACTGGGAGAAGGGCCGCGAACCACGCATTGCCGCCCTGCAGTTGCTGGCTCGGCTGTACGAATGTGACCTGGCAGGTCTTGGATTTGCGCCAGATGGGCAGGGATCCCCGGCTCTTCCTCAAGGAGCGCTCACTGGGGCAGGCCGGGAAACGCAGGGGTTGGAGCCGGAGCGCACAGAATTACCGGCAACCGACTCCTTGGCGAATCGTGAGGCCGACGTGCGGCGGACTGTGAACCGAACTCTGGCCGCAACCACAGTAAGTCCTCAACAACTGGACGAGCTCGACGAATACCTGCTGTTGCTCCGCCAGCAATACGTCTACACGCCTCCCGAGACGATGCTGGTCGACCTGCTCGATCAACTGGACGAGGTGAGAGCACTCGCTGACGAACGGCAACCAGCCAGCGTGCAGGTGCGCATCTCCGAACAAATCGCGATGCTGGCCACACTCTCAGCCGACTCGCTGATGAAACTGGGGCGGCTCTCCAGCTCGCGCGCTTGGTATGCCACCGCACGCACTGCGGCCGACGACAGCGGCAACTCCGAGCTGAGGGCACGCGTTAGGGCTCAAGCCGCCATGCTGCCGTACTACTACGGTCCGATCGATACTGCTGTCCGGCTTGCCGCCTCAGCCCGCATGCTGTGCCGGGGCCGCCCCACCGCAACCAGCGCCTTCGCTTCCGCTGCTGAAGCGCGCGCTCTCGCGCAGCAAGGCGATACGCAAGGCGCCGAAGCAGCGATCCGACTCGCACTGACGACCTTTGAACGTTGCGAAACGGGACCCGAGAACGACGCCTTCGCCTTTCCTCTGCGGCGCCTCCTCCTTTACCTGAGCGGCGCCTACACAGCAATGGGACACGCGAGCCAAGCACGGAAGGTGCAGGCGGAGGCACTGGCGCTGTACCCCTCGCGCACAGGCATCGACCCAGCACTTCTCCACCTGGAGGCAGCGATCTGCCTCGCACGCGAGCGAAGCTCGACGGAGGCCTGCCAACTCGCCTCCACCACCTACTTAAGGGTGCACCCCGCCATGCGCACTAACATTCTGGAAGAACGCGCACGCCAGGTC
>NZ_JBHYIG010000488.1:0-2753 GCF_042740015.1 Streptomyces sp. NPDC059037 | reverse complement strand
AACACACAACTTTTTTAACTCATAATCCTTAATACTAGATCATTAATGGTCTCTTGGGATCGGAGAGGTGTATAAGAGACATAAACGAAGGGGCGCGAGGAACTGCGCGACCAGCCCCAACGCACCCGCAGCCGAAAACGGTAGAGACCTGCGGTCGTCAGACCGCAGACTCCGCTTCCCGCCCGGCGGCGGGACCCACCGCCTCCCGACCCCCGGCGGAGCCAGCCGTAACGGCACCGCCCCGCGCAGCGGCAAGCCGCACCGCATTACGCCGAGCGGAGCGCAACGCATCCCAGGTCAGCAACGTCAACGCCAGCCACACAAGCCCGAACCCGGCCCACCGCTCGGCCGGCATCGCCTCATGGAAGTACAGAATGCCGAGCAGGAACTGGAAGACCGGCGCCAGATACTGCAGCAGCCCCAGCGTGGACAGCGGCACCCGTATCGCGGCCGCGCCGAAGCAGACCAGGGGAGCGGCGGTGACCACACCGGTCGCCGCGAGCAGCGCCGCGTGCCCGACGCCCTCCGCGCCGAACGTGGCATCGCCCCGCGAGGCGAGCCACAGCAGGAAGCCGACCGCGGGCAGGAACTGGATCGCGGTCTCGGCGGCGAGCGACTCCAGGCCGCCGAGGCCCACCTTCTTCTTCACCAGGCCGTACGTGGCGAAGGAGAAGGCCAGGCAGAGCGAGATCCACGGCGGCTGTCCGGCGCCGATGGCGAGCACGAGGACCGCGGCGAGGCCGACGCCGACCGCCGCCCACTGCACGGGCCGCAGACGTTCGCCGAGGAGCAGGACGCCCATGGCGATGGTGACCAGGGGGTTGATGAAGTAGCCGAGGGACGCCTCGACGACATGGCCGGAGTTCACGGCCCAGATGTAGACGCCCCAGTTGACGGTGATGACCGCCGCGGCGATCGTCACAAGCCCCAGCTTCCGCGGCTGCCGGATCAGCTCGCCGGCCCAGGCCCAACGCCGCACGAACAGCAGCGCGATGCCGACCACGACCAGCGACCAGGCCATCCGGTGCGCGAGGATCTCGCCGGCCCCGGACGGCTTGAGCAGCGGCCAGAAGAGGGGCACGAGGCCCCACATCCCGTAGGCCGCGAAGCCGTTCAGCAGTCCTATGCGCGCCTCGCTCTTCGGCTGCCCCGCTGCTCCGCTGTCCACGGCCCCTCCTTGGTGCGCGGCAGCCCCACGCTGCCCTCACGAAGGTAGCGGCACAGGGGCCCACCTGTCATGCCCGTATCTCAAAGACGGTCATGACGCTCCCGCGGCCCCGGCGTCAGCCCTTGAGCGCCGCCGCGACCGCGTCGGCCAGCGGCGTCGTGGGCCGCCCGATGAGCCGGGTCAGATCACCGCTCGTACCGGCGAGCAGCCCCCGCTCGATCGCCGCGTCCCCGTCGACGAGGATCGCGGCGAACCGCTCGGGCAGACCGGCACCGGTCAGGATCGCGAGGTTCTGCTCGGCCGGGACGTTCGCGTACGAGATGTCCTTGCCGCTCTGCCGGGCGATCTCGGCGGCGTACTCGGCGAGACTCCACGCGACATCGCCGCTCAGCTCGTACGCCTTGCCCTGATGGCCGTCGCCGGTCAGCACGGCGACGGCGGCCGCGGCGTAGTCGGCGCGCGAGGCGGAGGCGACCCGGCCGTCGCCGGCGGAGGCGACCACGGCGCCGTGCTCCAGGACGGGGGCGAGGTTCTCCGTGTAGTTCTCGTGGTACCAGCCGTTGCGCAGGAACGTGTACGGCAGCCCGGAGTCGAGGATCAGCTGCTCGGTCGCCTTGTGCTCGGCCGCGAGGTCGAAGTCGGCGTCGGGGCCGCCGAGTACGCCGGTGTACGCGAGGAGAGCGACGCCCGCGGCCCGCGCGGCGTCGATCACGGCGCCGTGCTGCGCGACTCGCTGCCCCATCTCGTTGCCGGAGATCAGCAGCACCCTGTCGCCCGCGGCGAAGACACCGGCGAGGGACTCGGGCGTGCTGTAGTCGGCGAGGCGCAGCTCGACTCCGCGCGCGGCCAGCGGGGCGGCCTTCTCCTTGTCGCGGACGACGGCCGCTATCTGCCCGGCGGGGACCCGCGCGGCGAGCAGCCCGTCGATGACGAGACGGCCGAGGTGTCCGGTGGCTCCGGTGACGACGATGCTCATGTCTGAAATCTCCCTGTGTTCCCTTTGGGGCGGTTCGAGACCGAGCCTAGGTCTTACGCTAACTTCTGGAAAGTACCCACTTTGAAGTAAGGTACTGGCATGGGAGTAAGGGACTGGAACCTCAACAGTGACGAGATGTGCCCCCAGCGGCTCGTCCTGGAGCACGTCACCAGCCGCTGGGGCACGCTGATCCTGCTGGCCCTGCAAGAGCGCGCGTACCGCTTCAGCGAGCTGCGCCGGGCGATCGGCGGTCGCGTCAGCGAGAAGATGCTGGCCCAGACACTGCAGACCCTGGAGCGCGACGGCCTCGTCCACCGGGACGCCAAGCCCGTCATCCCGCCCCGCGTCGACTACTCCCTCACGGACCTCGGCCGCGAGGCCGCCGAGCGGGTGCACGCCCTGGCGACCTGGACGGAACGGCGCATGGACGCCGTGGGCACGGCGCGCGCGGCGTACGACGAAGCCCGGTCCTGAAGGTCAGAACCGGGCTTCGGGGATGGCGTGCCGAGCAGCTAGCCGACGACGGTCCAGGTGTCGCCGCCGGCGAGGAGTGCGGCGAGGTCGCCCTTGCCGTTGTGTTCGATGGCGGTGTCGAGCTGGTCGGCCATG
>NZ_JBHYIG010000487.1:0-2772 GCF_042740015.1 Streptomyces sp. NPDC059037 | reverse complement strand
TCCTGAAGGATGCCGCCCCGTCGCGTTGCCCCGAACTTGGCCGGATCGCACCGTGACATCGCCTTCCGGACGAATTGCACGGGCTTCCCCGATCACCTTGATTTCAAACTCAGTTGGGGCAATGGGGGGTGGACGAGCGCGCCGGGCGGTAGCAAGGTGTGCCCCGAAGGCGCGGCCACAGAGCGCAGCACGGCACCCGCAGGACCCCGAGTACGGAAGGGAGCGGTGAAGCGATGACCGACCAGGCAGAGCCCGCGGGAGGCCCGGGAGCCAGTGGCCCTGGGCCCGACGGAGCGGGATTCACCTACCGGCCGGGCGAGCAGGAGCTGATCGTCGTCGCACGGCCCGAGGCCCGGCTGCGGGCCGGTACGCAGGGCATCCGCTCGGCGGCGGGCTCCGATGTGTCGGCCCTGAACATGTTCCTCAGCGATGAACAGCTCGCCCTGGAGCCGCTGTTCGGCAACGAGGACCGACTGCGGTCCGCCATGGAGCGGGACGGTGGCGGCGACGACGTACCGGATCTGGCGCTCTTCTACCGGGTCCGCGGCGGCGAGAGCCGCGCCCAGGAGCTGCGCTCGCGGATGGCGGCGCTGCCCGGGCTCGACACGGCGTACGTCAAGCCGGGCGCCGTCCCCGCCTCGATCGGCGCGACGGGCAGGCCGGGACCCCCGCCGCAGCGCCAGGAGTCGCCCCCGGAGGCGGGCGAGTCCGGGCGGCGCAAGGAGGGCGCCCCCGTCACCCCCGACTTCACCGGCCGCCAGGGCTATCTGCGCCCGGCCCCCGAGGGCGTCGACGCCCACTGGGCCTGGCAGCGGCTCGGCGGTTCGGGCGAGGGCGTCACGGTGATCGACATCGAGGGCGCCTGGCAGCTCGGCCACGAGGACCTGACCTCCAAGCTCGCCGGTGTGGTCATCGGCACCCCCATCCAGGACGTCGCGTGGCGCAACCACGGCACCGCCGTCATCGGCGTCATCGGCGGCGACCGCAACCACGTGGGCATCTCCGGCATCGCGCCGGAGTCGGTGACCGCGGCCGCCTCCTTCCAGCCGCTCGGCACCTCGGCCACGATCCACGCGGCGGCGGAGCGCCTGTCCCCCGGCGACATCATCCTCATCGAACTGCACCGCCCGGGACCGCGGTTCGACTTCGAGCCGCGCGACGACCAGAAGGGCTACATCGCCCTGGAGTGGTGGCCCGACGACTACGCGGCGATCCGCCACGCCACGGCCAAGGGCGTCATCGTCGTCGGCGCGGCCGGCAACGGCGCCGAGTCCCTGGACGACGCGGTGTACGAGCGCAGGCCCGACGAATTCCCCGAGTGGTGGCGCAACCCCTTCAACCCGTCCAACCGGCCTTCGGGCGCCGTCCTGGTCGGCGCGGGCGCACCGCCGCCCGGCACGCACGGCCGCGACCACGGCCCGGACCGCTCGCGCCTCGCGTTCTCCAACTACGGGGCCCGCGTGGACGCCCAGGGCTGGGGCCGCGAGACCACCACGACCGGCGGCTTCTGGGACCGCCCCGGGGACCTCCAGGGCGGCGCCGACGAGATCGCCTGGTACACGGACGCGTTCTCCGGCACCTCGTCCGCATCGCCGATCGTCGTCGGCGCCCTCGCCTGTCTGCAGGGCATGCTGAAGGCCGCCGGCCAGCAGCTGATGACCCCGGACCGGGCGCGGGCGATGCTCAGGTCGACCGGCTCTCCGCAGCAGGACGCACCGGGGCGCCCCGCGTCCCAGCGGATCGGCAACCGGCCCGACATCAAGGCGGCGGTCACGAACCTGCTGCCCTCCGCGGTGGGCTCCGGACGTGCCGAGCGCTACTGGGACGAGCTGTTGCCCTATCCGCCCGAACTCCCGCCACGGCTCCGGCTGTTCGTCGCCGGGGAGTGGCGCAACCTCAACCACCCGTCCCCCGACGTCCGCCAGGCGGTGCACGCCGCCTTCGCGGGGGGACATCCCGATGTACGGGTCTGGTTCTCCGACGACGAGGTCGTCGGCCTGGTCGTCACGGGCTGACGCACGACGCGCCGTCGGGAGCCGCAGCACCACGCGCATTGCTGAAGCACCACAACCATTGAGGGAAGGTGGCACCCGCATGAGCACCACCCCGCAAATGAGTCCCATGCAGCAGCAAGGCCAGCAGTACGGACCTCAGCAGCAGTACGGTCCGCAGCAGTACGGGCAGCAGCAGCCGTTCGGCACCCAGCAGTTCGGCCAGCAGCCCTTCAGCCCCCAGCAGTACGGCCAGCAGCCGGGCCTGAGCACCGCGCCGCCGCAGCAACAGCAGCAGTTCGGTCAGCGGCAGTTCGGCCAGCAGATGCAGCCCGGCATCCAGGGCCAGCCGCAGATCCCGCAGCACCTGCAGCAGCAGCTCCAGCAGCTCGGCCAGCAGCAGCCGTTCCAGCAACTGCTGCAGCAGATGGGCCCCGAGCAGCAGGGCGGCCAGCAGATCCAGGTCCCGCAGGCGCAGATCCCGGAGGTCTCGACACAGGCCCTGACCGTCGGCGTCGCGCTGAACTTCCAGGACTATGTGCAGCCGCTGCCCGGCCAGGCCGAGCTGCTGTACCTGCTCGTGGACAACGCCTGGCGCGTGTTGGTCAACCCGCTCGACGAGACGCACACGATGGTCCAGAACGCGTTCGCCTACGGGCAGCGGGTCCTCGCCTACTACGACAACGCCAACAACCCCGGCCTGATCCTCGGCGTGCTCATCACCCGCTGAGCTGATCCGGGCCGACCACGAGAACCGGCGGCGCCGGGCGACGGAGAGCAC
>NZ_JBHYIG010000486.1:0-2811 GCF_042740015.1 Streptomyces sp. NPDC059037 | reverse complement strand
AGGTCATCCAGATCCTCCCACCTGCGGCGCAACGCGGCAGAGCGGCGAAAGAACTCGACCAGATCCTCGCGCTGCCTCCCGCGCAAGGGTGACAGGCCGGTGCCTCGTCGGCCAGCCTTGCCCTCATGACGGCACCCACACCGATCCACGGCGGCTTCGACGAAGCCGAGCTGCACCACGTTCTCGATCAGGCCTGCCTGGCCGCAGGACTGGACCCGACCGGCGCACGACTGCTCCGAGGCCACACCAATGCGGTAATACTCCTCGAAAAATCACCAGTCGTTGTGAAAATCGCCCGCCGCGGATCAAACATCAGTGACGTTCAGCGCACCGTTCGATTCGTCCAACTCCTGATGGAGAACGGCTTCCCAACGGTTCCCCTGCACCCCATACCCGAACAGCCTGCCGTCATCAATGAGCATGCTGTGACCTTCTGGGTCTACCTTCCGCAACCCGCTCTCCCAGTCATGGCGGCACAGCTGGCCGAACCCCTGCATGCCCTGCACAATTTCCCGCTTCCTTCATTCCCCGTCAAACGCCACGACAACATCCGCGCAATCCGCAAGTCCTTGTCGGCCACCACCTCTCTACCTGAAGGCGTTATCACCTACCTCAAACAGCGTGCTGACCGGCTCGAGATGGAACTGGCGGGCGTGCGCTTCGAGTTGCCAGAAGGCATCTTGCAAGGAGATCCGCAACACCGGAACGCCCTCCATGACAGAGGGCGCGTTGTCTTGTGCGACTGGGACACCTTCTCGCTTGGGCAGCCAGAATGGGACCTTGTGACAGTGGAAGTGCACTGCCGGCGATTCGGGTATGGCGCTGACCACTACCAGAAGTTCTCAGAGGAATACGGGTATGACATCACCAAATCCAAAGGCTTCCGCACCTTGCGTGATGTCCGTGAACTTCGAATGATTACCACCAATGCCAGGAAGGCAAGACACTCACCTGGAAGCCTCGTAGAGGTGGAACGCCGGATTCATGGACTGCGGCACGAGAACTATCAGCTCCAGTGGAACATTCTGTGAATCGCCGGTACGTGCTGCTGTGAGTGACTGGGTTTCTTCCTGCCCCAACTGCTGAAGTGTGGCTTCCCTCGTACGAAGGTGCTTGGGTGGCTCAGGACAGCAGGATGAGGCAGTCCCCGGCACCGGCGGGTCTGGCGGGGAGTAGGTTGGTGTCCGGTCTCAGTGAAGTTGGCGAACGGTCCGCCCAACGTGGCGAGTCCTCATAGGAGCGAGTTCGCGTGGTGTTGCCGATCCGGGGGCTGATGGAGCCGCTAATAGGACTCCGTTAGGTCTTCAGGTTCGGCCTGTTCAAGGGCATGTTGGATGCGTGGACGTAGGACAACTTCAGGGCCTGCGGGCTGACTTGGTGGAGTTCGTTGAGGATGTGTTTGCCTCGGTGCCGCGGCGAGATCAGCGGGGGCAAGGCGGACTGCTATCTGCGGGGACTGATGCTGGACGGGCGCAGGAAGTCGATCCAGGCGATGGCCTCGCGGTTGCCGGACGGGAACGAGCAGAACCTTCAGCAGTTCGTGAACCAGTCGCCGTGGGATCCGCTGCCGGTGCGGCGCCGGATCGCCGCGCGCATGGCGAGGTCTCTCGCCCCCGATGCGTGGGCGATCGATGACGTGTCGGTGCCCAAGGACGGTCGTATGTCGGTGGGGGTTGCGCCGCAGTACTGCGGCGCCCTGGGCAAACGTGCGAACTGTCAGGTCGCAGTGAGCGTTCACGCGGTCACCGCCACTGCGTCGTGTCCGCTGCAGTGGCGGCTGTTCCTGCCCGCGGAGTGGGCGGATGACGCCGAACGACGGGCCAAGACGCACGTCCCGGCCGATGTCGGACACCGGGAGAAGTGGCTGCTCGCCCTGGACATCCTCGACGAGCTCACCACCTGGGGACTGACCCCGCAGGTGATCGTGGCCGATGCCGCGTACGGAACCAACGCACGATTCCGGGAGGCACTGGCCGAACGCGACCTCCACTACATGGTGTCCATCCGCTCCGACGTCACAGCTCACCCCTTCGATGCATTGCCCGTCGCTCCTCCTCGCAAGGGCACCAACGGCTGCTGGCCCCAGCCGCGCTACCGCCAACCCCCACTGCCCGTCGCCGCTCTCGCGACCGGTCTGGGACGCGACGCGTTCACCGAGGTGACGTGGCGCCGAGGATCCCGCGGGCCGATGCGGTCCTGCTTCGCCGCCGTGCGGGTCCGCCCAGCCGGCAAGGCCATCGAGCGCCCCCTCAAGGCCCGGGCCTCCGCCGAACAGGGCTGGTGGGACGGCATACTGCCCGATCTGTGGCTGATCGCCGAGTGGCCCACCACCGCCGAGACTCCCACCGACTACTGGTTGTCGAACCTGCCCGATGACACGCCCATCGAGCATCTGGTCCGCCAGGCGAAGGCCCGCTGGCGCATCGAGCACGACTACCGCGAGCTCAAGCACGGCCTGGGCCTGGACCACTTCGAGGGGCGATCCTGGACCGGCTGGCACCACCACGTCACCCTCGTCACCGCCGCCCACGCCTTCCTCACCGAACAACGGCTCTCCCCAAAAGCCCCCGCGCCGGCCTCACCCTTTACCAAGTCCTCGATGCCCTCCAGGACTTGCTGAGGTGCTGGACCGGCACCTGCACCACCTGCCATCGCCCCCTGCCAGCCCGTGACCTGCCCAGATGCACGAGAACCCGACAGACCTAACGGAGTCCTACTAAAGCGCGTTGCACAAGGCCGTGAACTGGGCATCTCCGGTGTATGGCTGGGGTGTTGAGGGCTGATCGTGTGTGGGTGGAGACGTTCACGGGG
>NZ_JBHYIG010000485.1:0-2845 GCF_042740015.1 Streptomyces sp. NPDC059037 | reverse complement strand
TCGTCGGCGATGTCGCCGACCAGTTCCTCGGCGATGTCCTCGTACGTGACGATGCCCGCCACGCCGCCGTGCTCGTCGAGGACGACGGCGAACTCGTCGTCCCGCTCCCGCATCCGCGCGACCGCGACCGCCATGGTTCCGGTGAGACTCTCGGCGGGCAGCTGCATCAGTTCGCGGACGCCGAGCACGCCGGCGATGTCGTCGGGGCGGTCGCCGAGGACCGGGTAGGGGGAGTGGCCGTGCTTGGCGATCAGTTCGATCGCGTCGGCCGCGCTCGCGTCCTTGCGGACGAAGACGGCGTCGGCGCGCGGCACCATCACCTCGCCCAGGGTGCGCTCGGAGAACTCCAGGGTGTGGTCGAGGAGCGTCGCGGTGTCCTTGGGCAGCTCGCCCTGCTCGTGGGACTCGCCGATGAGGTGGCCGAGCTCCTCCAGGGTCGCGCCGTGGTGCAACTCCTCGACGGGCTCGATCCCGACGCGGCGCAGCAGCCGGTCGGCGGCGCTGTCGAAGATCCGCACGACCGGCCCGACGACCTTCAGATAGGCGAGTGTGGAGGAGGCCAGGGACTTGGCGAGCCGCTCGGGCACGGCGAGCGCGAGGTTCTTCGGTGCCAGCTTTCCCAGGACCATCTGGACGACGGTGGCAAGGACGAAGGCGAGGACGAGGGAGATGCCGCCGACGGCGCCTTCGGGGATGCCGATCCCGTTCAGCACGGGCCTGAGCAGGGCGGACACCGACGGCTCGGCGATGAAACCGACGACCAGGCCGGTGATGGTGATGCCGAGCTGCGCGCCCGACAGCATGAAGGAAAGATGCCCGAGCACCTTCAGGGCGCGGGCGGCCCGCTTGTCCCCCGCTTCGGCCTCGCGTGCCAGGACGAGGCGGTCGGCGGATACGTACGCGAATTCCTGGGCGACGAAATAGCCGGTGCCCGCGGTCAGGACGAAGACGGCGAGCAGTCCCAGCGCGGCACTCGATGCTGCCCACCGGCCGGTGGCCGATGTCCAGGATGGTGACGACCTGGCGGCCCACGGGCAGCGTCTCGACGACCCGCTCGAAGTGGACGGCGGGAGGCCGGGCCGGGGGGCTCACCGAGACCTTCCGCCCTGTCTCTGATGAGTCTTGGCGAGGGCAGCCGCGTCCCGTTTGAAGGCCCATTCCATCTTCGGTTCCATCGCGAAGCGGAACATGCGCTGCACCGGTGGTGTGCACAGGAGGGTGATCACTGTCCCGGCGACGAGGGTGACCGCGATCTCGCCGAGTGGCTGGTGCACCCATGCGTAGTCGTCGTACCAGTTCCAGAAGCGCGAGCCCTTGGCGAGGAGACCGTGCAGCAGGTAGCCGTAGAGCGTTCCGGCGCCAAGGGCCGTGAACCACAGCTTGCGGCCCGGCACCCAGGCGAAGAAGCAGGCCACGAGGACCAGCGAGCAGCCGAACATCGCCAGCGTCATGACGCCGCCGGCCCAGCCGGGCGCGGCCAACTCCTGTGCGCTGTCGCGGCGGTAGAACCAGGCCGCGTTCATCCGCGGCGCTGCCCAGTACGCGAAGACCAGCGCCATCGCGAACACCGGGAGCGCCAAGAGCCGCGCTTCCTTGCGGCGCACCATCGAGAAATGCTCCGGCTTGAGTACGAGGCCGAGGACGAAGAAGGGCAGGAATTGCAGCACCCGCTGCAGATCGAGGTCATCACCGATGTTGGGCGAAACCGACGCCGGGACGGCGATGGCCAGCGCACGAGCTTCCACAACGGAGTGGTCAGCCGCCAGATGAACAGCGCGGCAAGGAACCAGGTCAGATACCAGGGGTCGAGCAGGCTGATGGGGTATGTCGGGTCGTCGTCCGCCCACCGTTGGAAGAAGGTGTACGCGACCTCGAACAGGACGTACGGCACAGCGATCCCGGTGACCAAGCGTCTGATCCGGTTCGGGCTCGCGTCGAAGCTGCGGGAGAAGTAGCCGGAGATGACGATGAACGCCGGCATGTGGAAGGTGTAGACGGTGATGTACAGCGCGGCCGCGGCCCGGCTGTCACCTCGCAACGGCTCCCATGTGTGCCCCATCGCCACCAGGACGATCGCCAGGTACTTCGCGTTGTCGAAGAACGCGTCCCGCTTCTTGGACGGCTTCCCCGCACCCCCCGCTTCGCCGCCCGCAGGCGCCCCTCCGCCGAAAGCCTTCTCGGGAGCTGCAGTGGGCCGCTGCGGAGGCAGCGGCATCGCGTGACGTCTCGTCGACCGCAGCGTGTCACTCAAGATGCCCCCCGCAGTGAACCCGAACCTGCGAAATCACGTCTTACAGCGAATGGGGGTACCGCGCCGTCGCAGAACATTCCCCGCACCCTAGCCACGCATCTACAGACCTGGAAAACCCCACTGGTTGTGAGCGTGCACATGCCGGGCCGCCGTGTGCGGGGCACGCACGAAACGGCTCAGCGGTTTGGCGGCTCGCCGGTCACCCTGCCGCCGAAGCCCGGCCGACCAACTCCGACAGCACGTCCTCCATGGTGACGAAGCCGAGCACCGCACCCTTCTCGCCGGTCACCGCGGCGAGGTGGCTGTCCATGGCCCGCAGTGCGGTGAGGGTGTCATCCAGCGGGGTGTCGATGCGGACCCGGGTGACGGTGTGCAGGGCGGTACGCGGGAAGGGCTTGTCGCGGTTGGCGGCGCCCAGGGTGTCCTTGATGTGGAGGTAGCCCAGGAGTGTGCCTTGCGGTCCGGTGACCGGGAAGCGGGAGAAGCCTGCTTCGGCCACCACCCCCTCCAGCTGGGCAGGGGTGGTGGTGTGGTCGACGGTGCGCATCTTGGCCGCTGGGACGAGGATATCGCCGACCGGCCCGGTAACCAGCA
>NZ_JBHYIG010000484.1:0-2852 GCF_042740015.1 Streptomyces sp. NPDC059037 | reverse complement strand
CCTCCCTGGCGCGCGGCGTCGGTCGAGTCTCTTTTTGGGGGGGCGCGCGGTCCCCCCCCCCCCCCACACCGGGGGCGAGGTTCTCCCTCAGGTCGTCCAGAACGGAGTTCGCGGCCGTCACGCCGAGGCCCAGGTACCAGGTCTCGTCCGGGACATCCTTGGCCTGGCCCTTCTTCACCGCGCCGAGCTTCTTCCAGAGGGGGTTCTCCTCCGCGGCGGAGCGCCCCGTCTTCTCGGCGTCGCCGTAGACGCCGGTGAAGATCCAGTCGGCATCCGCCTCGTCGATCTTCTCCGGGCTGATCTCGGTGGCGAGGTCGTTGATCTGCTGGTTCTTCGGGCGGGGCAGGCCGGCGTCGTCGAGGATCGTGCCGATGAAGGACGCCTTCGCGTAGAGGCGGATGCGGTCCGGCATGTAGCGGAGCATCGTGATCGTCGGCTTGTCGCCGCCGATCGCCCTGCCGAGGTTCCTCGCCTTCTCCTCGTACGCGGCGAGCTCCGTCTTCGCCTTCTCGGTCTTGTCGAGCGCGGCCGCGTTCAGGAGGTAGTTCTCCTTCCACGTGAAGCCGGGGCGGATGGAGAACACGGTCGGGGCGATCTTGGAGAGCTGCGGGTAGAGCTTGGCGGCGCGCAGTTCGCTGCCGAGGATCAGGTCCGGCTTGAGGCCCGCGATCGCTTCCAGGTTGAGGGAGTTGATCGTGCCGACGTCCTTGGGGTTGCCGGCGTCCTTCTTGAGGTAGCCGGGTACGCCGTCGTCGCCCTCGGTGGGGGCGTAGCCGACGGGCTTCACGCCGAGGGACACGACGTTGTCGAGCTCGCCGACGTCCAGGACCACGACCCGCTTGGGCTGCGCCTTCAGCTCGGTCTTGCCGCGGGCGTGCGTGATGGTGCGGGGGAACTCGCCCGCCTTGGCCTTCGTGCCCATCTTCGCCGTCTGCTCGGCGGCCTTGGCGAAGTCGTCGCCGCCCTGGGCGACGGACTTGCTGCCGCTGCCGTTGTCGGACTTGCCGGAGTCCGCGCCGCCGTCGCCGGATCCGCAGGCCGCGAGGGAGAGCGCGCCGGCCACGGCGAGGGCGAGGGCGGCGGTGGCGCGGTGCCGGCGGGGGCGTATGGACCGTGCGGACGGGGACATCGGTGCTCCAGGGTGTGTGCTGATCGCGGTGGAGCCGGGGCGGCGGACCGCCCGGAACCACTCCACGACCACTTAGGTTCGCCTTACTTTAAGTGCGGCCACCCCACCCAGCACAACCACCCCCGCCCCCTCAGGCGAATCGGGACATCGCCACCCTTCTGTGTGAAGCGGGCGGCCACAGATGCCACGGCAGTGCGTGCGAAAACTAGCTTCGGGGGCCGGAGGTACCCCCCATGACAGCGCCCACGATCGAGCCGGCCCAGGCCCCTGCCCAGACCCCATCCCCGGCACCTGCCAAGGCCCCCGCCCAGACCCCTTCCCCGGTGACTGCCCCGGCTCCCGCCCCCGTGACGATCACCGCCGACGGTGCGTACGCCGCGCGCCTCGCCCACCACGGCGGATCCTGGTTCCCCGAGCGCTGGACCCTCGACTCCCCCGAGCCGTACGCGGTGCCGCTGCCCGGCAACCAGCCGGAGGAGCCGGGCACGGAGGTCCTGCCGATGGCCGACGGGCGTGTCCTCATCCACCGCGTGGTGGACGGCAGGCACGCGTTCGCGCTGCTGTACCCGACCGGTCCCGGGACGGGCGAGGTCCCGCTCGGCGCCGTCGACTGCGGCGCGTCCCGGCTGAGCCTGCTGCCACCGGCGCCGGGCGGCATGTGCGCGTACGCGATCGCGGTGGGCGAGAGCTCCACGGACCTGTGGCTGGTGGCGGGCGACACCTTCGGACCCGAGCACCTCGCGGAGATCCCCGGGCGCTGCGCGGGCGGGGTCTGGCTGGACGCGGAGGGCCGGATCCTGTCCCTGGACCGGGAGTTGGAGGGCCGGGTCAAGGCGGTCGCGGTGGACCTGCGGCGGGACGGCGAGGTGTCGCCCCTCCTCCAGATCGCCGAGGAGAGCGACGACCGGGTGCTGCTCGCGGACGCCGACAGCGGGCTGCTCCTGGTCCGTTCGGACGCGCCGGGCCACGACCGGCTCGGCTGGGGGGTGTTGGGCGGTACGCGCCCGGTGCGTTTCCCCGAGTGTCTGCGCCTGCCGGACTGCGCCGCTCCCGCGATGGCTCCGTTCGCGATCCAGCCGGGGCAGACGCTGATGCCGGAGAGCTGTGCGGTGGCGCTGCGGATCGACGGGGCGGCGGGGAGCCGGCTCGGCGTGTGGCGTCCCGCCGAGCGGCGGCTGTATCAACTGGCGGCGCCTGAGGGGTGGTTGGCCGGGGCGGGGCGGTGGACGCGGAACGGTGTGCTGCGTCTTCCGTACGCGACGGGGGCGGTGCCGTGCGGGGTCGCGGAGGTGGAACCTCCCGCTCCGGAGGGGCCGCCCGTGGCGGTGGCCGCGCGGCCCGTTCCGTTGCAGCAGGCGCCTCTCACCGGGCGTGCGGGCGTTGGTTAGACTCGCCCGGCTGTACCGAACGATCTTCTTTACCGTTTTACGGGGTGAGTGTGTTGATGACGACAGAGATCAGTACGGAGACAGAGCAGGTCCCCGACCCGCGGGTGGCGGCGGCGCCTCCGCAGGGTGCGGCTGCGGCTGCCGGTCCCGGCAGGCATCGGGGACCGGTGGCCTCCCAGGACGCGGAGACGGCTCCGCGGGGGCGACACCGCCGCCAGGGCGAAGAGAACTAATCCTTTCCCCAACCCCACCCCTACCCGCATCACTTCCGGCTGCGCCGGCCGCGAGGTGGCCGCAGATCACCGCCTCCGGCGAGTTCGTCCTCAAACGCCGGA
>NZ_JBHYIG010000483.1:0-3007 GCF_042740015.1 Streptomyces sp. NPDC059037 | reverse complement strand
GGCCAGGAGATCCTGGCCCGCTCTTCGCGGTGTAACTCTGTGTCCGAGGGGGGACTTGAACCCCCACGCCCGATAAAGGGCACTAGCACCTCAAGCTAGCGCGTCTGCCATTCCGCCACCCGGACCAGGTGTCTGCCGTTCGCGGTTTCCCGCGGCGACGTGGAAAACCATAGCAAACATTCGGAGCCCTCTGATCACACAGGTCACGCGCGTGAACGGCGTATGTCGGCCGGTGCCCGGCCTTGGGCGTCAGGGGGTGGGCGCGGGAGGATGAAGGGGACCACCAGGAGCGATAGCGGGAGGAACCAGCGTGAGCGAGTCGAGCAGGGCCGACAAGGCAGGCAAGACGGACCGGTCGCAGCCCGTGACCGGCGAGGACGAGGTCGTCGATCTCTGCCGCGATCTCATCCGCATCGACACCAGCAACTACGGCGACCACTCCGGCCCCGGCGAGCGCAAGGCGGCCGAGTACGTCGCGGAGAAGCTCGCCGAGGTGGGTCTGGAGCCGCAGATCTTCGAATCGCACCCCGGACGGGCGTCCACGGTGGCGCGCATCGAGGGCGAGGACCGCTCCCGGCCCGCGCTGCTCATCCACGGCCACACCGATGTCGTACCGGCGAACGCCCAGGACTGGACGCACCACCCCTTCTCCGGGGAGATCGCGGACGGCTGTGTCTGGGGCCGTGGCGCCGTCGACATGAAGGACATGGACGCGATGACCCTCGCGGTCGTGCGCGACCGCATGCGCAGCGGCCGCAAGCCCCCGCGCGACATCGTGCTGTCGTTCATGGCCGACGAGGAGGCCGGCGGCACGTACGGCGCCCGGTACCTGGTCGACAACCACCGGGACCTCTTCGATGGCGTCACGGAGGCCATCAGCGAGGTCGGCGGCTTCTCCTTCACGGTCAACGAGCAGCTGCGGCTCTACCTCGTCGAGACGGCCCAGAAGGGCATGCACTGGATGAAGCTGACCGTGGACGGCACCGCGGGCCACGGTTCGATGATCCACAAGGACAACGCCATCACCGAACTGTCCGAGGCGGTCGGGCGGTTGGGGCGGCACAAGTTCCCGGTGCGGGTCACCAAGACGCTGCGGCACTTCCTCGACGAACTCGGCGACGCCCTCGGCACCGAGCTCGACCCGGAGAACATGGACGAGACGCTCGCCAAGCTCGGCGGCATCGCCAAGCTCATCGGCGCCTCGCTGCAGAACACCGCCAACCCGACCCAGCTGGGCGCGGGCTACAAGGTCAACGTCATTCCGGGGCAGGCGACAGCGCATGTCGACGGGCGCTTCCTGCCGGGGTACGAGGAGGAGTTCCTCGCCGACCTGGACCGGATCCTCGGCCCGAACGTGAAGCGCGAGGACGTGCACGCGGACAAGGCCCTGGAGACCACCTTCGACGGCGCGCTCGTCGACGCCATGCAGACGGCGCTGCAGGCCGAGGACCCCATCGCCCGCGCCGTCCCGTACATGCTCTCCGCGGGCACGGACGCCAAGTCCTTCGACGACCTCGGCATCCGCGGCTTCGGCTTCGCGCCGCTGAAGCTGCCGCCGGAGCTGGACTTCGCCGGCATGTTCCACGGTGTGGATGAGCGAGTGCCCGTGGACGGCCTGAAGTTCGGCGTGCGCGTGCTCGACCGGTTCATCGACGCGTCCTGAACGCCGGTCCGTGCGCCCCCGATTGACCGTATTGCGTGCTAAAACGACACATCGGTAATCGTCAGCGCGTGCGTACCGGACTGAAAAGAGTGAAAGAGACCATAAGCTCGTAGCCCCATTAGTTCCTCCTCGTTACAGGTGGTGCGGTCCGCGGCTGGGATCGCATTGCCAACAAGGAGGAATAATGATCAAGAAGGTCGTCGCTGCTGCGGCTGCCACTGGTGGTCTGGTGCTCGCGGGTGCGGGCATGGCCGTCGCCGACGCCGGTGCCCAGGGTGCCGCCGTGAAGTCTCCCGGTGTGCTTTCGGGCAATGTCGTTCAGGCCCCGGTGCACGTTCCGGTGAACGTCTGTGGCAACACGGTCTCCGTGATCGGGCTGCTGAACCCCGCCTTCGGCAACACCTGCGTCAACAAGTGACGTTGCTGTGCCTCACCCCATGAGGGTCTGAGTCGGTCGGCCCCGGAGTGCGTGCCATGTGCTCCGGGGCCTTCGGGCATTCCGCGCAGGTGCCCCAAGGCGCATGCGCTTTCCAGAAGGTCATAAGGCAGGTAGAACCTATGCGACAGGTCACGCGAAAAGGCCTGATCACAGTGGCGGCCGCGACCGGCGTACTCGCCATCAGCGGTGGCTACGCGCAGGCCGACTCGGGCGCCGCCGGAAGCAGTTCGGATTCGCCGGGTGTACTTTCCGGCAATTCCGTGCAGCTCCCCGTGGACATTCCGGTCAATGTGTGCGGGAACAGCGTCAATGTGATCGGCGTACTCAATCCCGCTGCGGGCAACAACTGCGCCAACACCTCCGACGGGGGCGACAGCGGTGCGCAGCCCTCGGGGGGCGGGGCGCAGGCCGAGGCGCACACCAGTGACTCGCCGGGCGTCGGCTCCGGCAACAGCGTCCAGGTGCCGGTCGACGTGCCCGTGAACGTCTGCGGCAACAGCGTCACCATCGGCGGTCTCGGCAACGCGACCACCGGCAACGAGTGCGCCAACGACTCGGGCGAAGCGCCCCCGCCGGGCGGTGAGAAGCCGCCGACGGAGCCGCCGGGCAAGCCTCAGCCGCCCGAGAAGCCGCAGGAACCGGGCGACCCGCAGGACCCCAGCACGCCGGGCGAGAAGCCGCCGGGCGACCGGACCGAGCCGAACCGGCCGGGTACGCAGCTCGTCACCCCGCCCAAGGGCTCCGACGAGCTCGCTCAGACCGGCAGCTCGATGCCGGTGGGTGTGGCGCTGCCGGTGGGCGCGGGCATGCTGCTCGCGGGGACGGTGCTGTACCGCAGGGCGCGGTCCGCGGCCTGATCGCGGGCGCCGGGCGTCAGTACGGAACGGAGTGGGCCCCGCCGAGGC
>NZ_JBHYIG010000482.1:0-3068 GCF_042740015.1 Streptomyces sp. NPDC059037 | reverse complement strand
GCCTCTGTGTGTGTGTCTGTGTGTGTGGGGGGGGGGGGGGGGGGGGGGGGCTGGGGCGGGGGGGGGGGGGGGGGGCGCCCCCCCCCCCCCCCCCCGACGAGACAGGCCGGAGGAATGTGAGGCGGGGCAGCCGCACCCACTGCCCTTCACCTGCCGCCAACCCCCTGTCTGTGCAAGGCTGTTCGGCACCACGACGGTCGGTACGGGGGACACGGACACGGCATGGAGTACGGGGGAAGCAGTCATCGGCGGCTGTGGCTCGCCCTCATGGCCGCCGGTGCCGTACTGGTGGTCGGCGCGATCGTGTGGGCCGCGAGCGTCGTCGCCCGGGGCGGCCTCGCACCGCAGGACACCGCCGGGGTCGTCGGTCTGGTCGTCGGCCTGATCAGTCTGGTCGCCGCGGTCGCGGCGCTGCGGCACCGGGCGGGCCAGGAGCCCGATCCCGCACAGGCGGCCGAGCGGCTGCTGCACCGGGTCCATGCGACCGAGGGCCGCCAGTGGCGCCAACTCCTGGGCGGCGACCGCGTCTTCATCGATCTCGGCTACGACGTGGCGGGCACCGGCGCCCGCGGCTCACGGCCCCCGCAGGACCTGGCGGGCCGCCTGTCCAGGGTCGCCGATGACTACCGAGCCACCGACGACCGGCGCCTGGTGATCACGGGTGCTCCCGGCGCCGGCAAGACGGTCCTCGCGCTCGCCCTGCTGCTCGAACTGACCCGGCAGGGCGGCCGGGAGCCGGTACCGGTGCGCCTCTCGCTGTCCGGGTGGAACCCTCAGGTCGACTTCGAGGACTGGCTGGTGCAACGCCTCGTACAGGACTACGACCGGGAGCCGCGGGTGGCCCGCGACCTGGTGGCCCAGCGCAGGATCCTGCCGATCCTCGACGGTCTCGACGAGATGGACGACGCCCTGCACCCGCACACCGACGTCACCACATCCCGCGCGGCGGCGGGCGTCGAGCGGCTCGACGCCTACCAGAACGGCACCCGGGGACTGCCCCTGGTGGTGACCTGCCGGACCGACTGGTACGAACGCCTCGAGCAGGTCGGCCGCGGGGTGCCGGACGCGCTGCGCATCGAGATCCGCCCGGTCACGGTCACCGCCGCGCGCGCCTACCTGGAGGCCCGCTCCCCGCAGCGGCCGGACCGCTGGGGCACCGTCCTGCGCGCCCTGACCGAGGCGTCCGGCACAGCGGGGTTCCTGACCCGCGCGATGTCCACGCCGTGGCGGCTGACGCTTGCGGCGACCGCGTACGCCGACGCGGGCGACCCGCAGGAACTGCTGCGCCACCACGACCAGGTATCCCTCGACAAGGAACTGCTCGGCCGGTACATCCCGGCAGCCGTGCGGCTGCATCCCCGCGCGGCCGGGCCCTACCGGCCCGAGCACGTGCACCACTGGCTGCGTCAACTCGCCCTGCACAGCGAGCGACAGGCCGCCGTGACGGCGCAGGCAGGCCTCGTCCCGCACCAGCTGTGGCCGCTCGCCGGGCCCTGGACCGTGCGGGTCGCCGACGCACTGCTCACCTCCTTCGTCATTCTCAGCGGGGCCGCCGCCCTGCTCATGCGGTCGGACTCCGGGCTCGATCCACGTGACCTGCCGACGGCCTTCGCCTTCGCGGGCCTCGTCCTCGTCCTGCTCACCCGGGTGGGCAGGGGGCGGGTCTCGCTCTCCCCCGGCGGGAAGCTCCGCCGTCTGCACACCCAGCACGAACGGCGGTTGCTGCTGCACCGGCTGCGGGGCGCCGCGGTGCTCGTCCTCGCGATCGTCATCGTGCAGTGGGTGGCGTCCGGGCTCGTCGCCGTGGTGATCGCGGTGCTCACCGCGGGCCTCGTCCTCACGCTGGTCTCCGAGTTCACCGCCGCAAGCAGGGATCACGAACCCCAGCACAAGACCCATCCACGGCAGCTGCTGCGCGACGACCTCAACTCGGCGCTCACGTACTCGGCGCTCTTCGCGGTCTGTTTCGGCACGGTCGTCGGCTAGCGGCGACTACGCGATCGGCCTGGGCGCGGGCACCGTCGGCGGGCTCGCCTGCGGCATGGTCTGGTGGAGCGAGGCCAGCCGCCGCTACCTGGTCTTCGTCCTGTGCGCCCGGGCCCGCGGGCGGCTGCCGTGGCGGCTCATGCGCTTTCTGGACTGGGCGTACGAGGCGGGGCTCCTGCGCGTATCGGGCCACGCCTACCAGTTCCGCCACCACGAACTGCGGGCCTGGCTGCTGCGCACCCCCTCGCCGCCGCCCGAAAGCGACGGCGGACGACGCTGACACCTCGCGACCTCCCGGCCTCCCGGAATACGGCCTGTCACCCCACGGGAGCCCGCTCGTAGTCGAAGTGCGCCCCGGCGGCGGGGTGATCCGTCGCGAGGAGGCCGGAGTTGAAGACGGAGGCCGCGAGGACGGAGACGCCGCGCTCGACGCAGGCGGGCAACAGCTCGTCCAGGGCGCCGTGTTGGAGGAGGGTGTAGTGGCCGGACTGCATCACGACGTCCACGTCGGTCTCGCGGACGAGCCGGGTCAGCCGGGTGGTGTCGTACATGCCCGCGCCGATCGCGACGATCACGCCTTGGTCCCGCAGTTCCGCGAGCGCGGGGTAGCCCGTGCGCAGCGCGGCGTCGATGTGGAGTTCCGCGTCGTGCAGGAGCAGCACGTCGATCCGGTCGACGCCCATGCGCGTCAGGGAGTCCTGGACGCTGCGCAGGACGCCGTTGCGGGAGAAGTCCCAGAAGCGGTGGTGCGTGGCGGCACCTGGAACCCCTCGTCGGTGCGGCCCGCCGGAGCCTGCGGGACGAGCAGCCGGCCGACTTCGTCGAGAGCGTGAACTCGCCGGCCGCCGCGAGGGCGCCTGTCGCGGTGGCGTCGTCCAGCGGCTCGAAGAGTCCGCCGAGCGGCCCGCCGCCGAAGCCGAGCTCGGTGACCTCCACCGTGCCGTGTCCGAGCCGGTTCGACTTCAGCTTCAACTCCACGGTGCCTCCGGGGACTTGAACCAGGGTGACGGCCGCGGCGGCCCCCCCCCCCCCCCCCCCCCCGGTGCACCCCGGTGAACACCATCGGGCGCGCGCCCCCGGGG
>NZ_JBHYIG010000481.1:0-3111 GCF_042740015.1 Streptomyces sp. NPDC059037 | reverse complement strand
CCCACAGCCCCCCCGCTCTAACCCGCCCGGCTCCCCCCCCCCGGGGCGTCTCCAGGCTGCCGCGGGCTGATCGCGGGGGGGGGGGGGGGACGTGCCGTGTGGCGCATCCCACCCCGCTTTCCGTACCGGTCGACGGGACGGTTCCTTAACCTCGGTGAGGTTCCCGCCAACCTCTGTGAGCCCCTTCCCCGTGACCGTCACCCGCCCCTCCCGGGCCCTGCCGCTGCTGGTCACCCTGGCCCTCGCCCTCATCGGGGTGCTGCTCATCTCGCGCATGCCGACCGCGAGCGCGGCCCCCGCGTCCGCCGGCACCGCACGGTTCGCCGCGCTCGCCGGTGACGTGCGCGCCGCCGACGGGCACCGCTACGACGCCCGGGACGACACCGGCCGCACCATGGACGCCGCCCAGATCACCCAGCGCTCCGACGGCGGCTATCTGGCCGTCTACCACACGCTTCTGGACGACGGCCGCTTCCACGCCGCCGTCGCCACCTCCAGCGATCTGCGGCACTGGCAGCGCCGCCACGACTTCGGCCCCGGCACCCATCAGGCGTCCCTCGCCGACGACGGGCGCGGTGGATATGTCCTCGCGTACGAGAAGGACCCGAAGAACCACATCGCGGTGCGCGCATACGCAGACGAGGACGCGCTGCTCGACGGGCGCGCGGCACGGGCCTACGACGCGCCGCGCACCCTCTCGCGGTGCGCGGAGGGCACGCCCGACATCACCGCCGTACACGGCGACACCATCCACCTCACCGGGCACTACCGCGCCGGCTGCGACACCGACCGCCAGCTGCGCGCCACGCTAACCGGCTTCCGGCACTGGCACGCGGAGCCGGACCGGCGGCTCGACCGGGCCCTGCAGACCTGGGGCAACAGCGGGAACCTCGGCGACCGGGCGCCCGTCGAGCTCGACGGGCGGCGGGTGCTCCTCGTGGAGGGGCAGCGTTGGCGCGGCGACTTCGGGAGCTGGCGGACCTATGCCTACGACCCCGCGAGCGGCACCGCGGACCGCCTCGACATCCGGACCCACGGCGGCAGCACCGCCTTCGCCAACCCTTCGGTGACGCTCCTGACCGATCCTCAAGGCAGACCTGCTTTGCTGGTCAGCCTCTTCATTCCGGGGGAAGGGGCGGCTCCCGGAGAGGCGGGGCAGCTTATCTACTGGCGCAAGCTGTAGGCGTCGGTCCTCGCAACGGGGCAAAACCGTTTGGCGAACATGCGTAGGGTGCAGAAAACCCAACAGGGTTGAGAGTGGACCGACGCGCAGAAGGGAGCCGAGGCGATGGACGAGCAGAAGGAAACCCTCCGAGTGGGCTCGGCCGTGCGGCGCCGCCGCCGGCAACTGCAGCTCACCCTCGCCGTGGTGGCCGAGCGCAGCGGTCTCTCGGTGCCTTTCCTGAGCCAGGTCGAGAACGAACGGGCGCGGCCCAGCAGGCGTTCCCTGCAACGTGTTGCCGACGCCCTCCTTACCACCGACGTCGAACTGCTCGCCGCCGCCGACCCCGCCTGCACGGTCGACCTGGTGCGCGCCGACGAGGGCGACCGGGAGGGCTCGACGCCCGACGCCCGCGTCCGCAATCTGGTGCGCGGTCACCATCAGCTGCACGCGATCGAGTTCTCCGGCGACCATGACGAGGGGCGCGAATTCCAGCACCGCAACGACGAGTTGATGTACGTCGTGGGCGGCGCCGTCGAGGTCGAGGCGGAGGGCAGGGCACACCGGCTCGGCCGCGGCGACAGCCTGTATCTGACCGGCGGTGTGCGCCACCGCTGGCGGGCGACCGTGCCCGACAGCCAGATCCTCGTCGTGGCCGTCGCCGACCACATCGAGGCGACGGACGACGCCCGCCGCTGAGGGAGGCCCTGCCATGCCCGGTACCCGGGTCGTCTCTCTCGTCCCGTCCCTGACCGAGGCGGTCGCCGTCACCCTGCCGGGCGCGCTGGTGGGGGCCACGGAGTGGTGCAGCCATCCGGCGGAGTTGGACGTGGTCCGCGTCGGCGGCACCAAGAACCCCGACGTACGCGGCATCGTCGCGCTCGCCCCGGACCTGGTGATCGCCAACGAGGAGGAGAACCGCGCCCCCGACCTCGCGGAGCTGCGGGCGGCGGGGATCGAGGTGCTCGTGACGGAGGTACGCGATCTGCCGGGTGCCTTCCGCGAGTTGGCCCGGGTGCTCGCCGCGTGCGGGTCGGGGCGGCCGCGGTGGCTTGACGAGGCGGAAGAGGCGTGGGCGCGGCTCCCGGCGCCGGAGGTCAGGCTGCGGGCGGTGATCCCGATCTGGCGGCGCCCCTGGATGGTCCTGGGCCGCGACACGTTCGCCGGCGACCTGCTGCGGCGCCTGGGCGTCGACAACGCGTACGCGACGCACACCGAGCGCTATCCGCGCATCCCGCTGGAGGAGCTGCGGGCCGCGGCACGCGACCTGGTGGTCCTGCCCGACGAGCCGTACCGCTTCACGCGCGAAGACGGCCCCGAGTCGTTCCCCGTCCCCGCGGCGCTGGTCAGCGGCCGCCATCTGACCTGGTACGGACCGTCGTTGGGGGAGGCGCCGGGCGTGCTCGGCGAGGCGCTGCGAGCAGTCGATCCGTGACTTGCTCGTGCGCCAACGCTGCTTTCGGCTTGGCCAGTTCAGGCCCCGCGTCCCTGGCGGGCATCGTCCACCGGTATGCCTGACCTTCCGCCTTCGTGCGGATGCTTGTCGGGGCGAGTGGTCTGCAGGCCCGATGTCAAGGAACTGCGGGCCGACACGGCGCCCCGCCACCCGAATGGATCTCCACTCGTTGCGGCGAACGGTATGCCCGGCAATCGTGAGGAGCAGATCAACCGCACTCTCAATGGAGGCAAAATGCGTATCCGTCTTTCTGTCACCGCTCTCGGCCTGGCCGCACTCGCCCTGCTGGGCTCGGCGGCCAGCGCCACGGCGGCGGCCGCCGCGCCCGCAGTCAGCCAGAGCAAGCAGGCACCGATCGGTGATGACAACACTCACGGGGCCGCGGACTTCTCGGTCGGCGACATGAACGACAACCACGCCCTGTGGCGGGGCGAGGCGCGCCACCCATTCCGTCGGCTCGTCGGTGAGCGCGTCGAGCACCGCTGACGAGCAG
>NZ_JBHYIG010000480.1:0-3141 GCF_042740015.1 Streptomyces sp. NPDC059037 | reverse complement strand
CCGGTGAACTGGCGCTGGCCAACGGCGACCACCGCGCGGCCTTCGCCCGGTACGAGAACAGGATGCGCGGCTACGCCCAGGGCTGCCAGAAGGGCGGCGACCGCACCGGAAAGTTCCTCGCCCCCGCCACCGCGACCGGCCTCCGCCTCCGCAACGCCCTGCTGAGCAGGCGCTCGCTGCTGAACTGGATGCTCAAGCAGGGCGAGAAGGTCAGCACCCTCGCCCTGCCCGACTACCGGGCCGAACTCAGCAGGACCGGCAGGTGATCAGCCCTTGGCGCGCAGCGGCGCGGGGCATCAGCTCGCAGGCGGCACCACCGAGGAGTGGTGGTTGACGATCAGCCACCGGCCGCCCCGCTTCTCGTATTCGAAGGTGTAGCGGGCCTCGACGGTGCGCTTCTCGCCGGTCTTCGCGTCGGTGAGGTGGAATCTGTACAGGCCCGCGTCGATCGCCGAGTCGGAGTCGAGGATGTTGATGAGGCCGCGGACCTTTTCGCCCTGGGGCTTGTTCAGCTGGAAGTGCTCGAAGTAGTCGACGATCCCGGCATGGTCGGTGCGGATCTGCGGCGAGGCGGTGGGCAGCAGCACGGCGTCCTTCGCGTACCGCGCGGCGACGGTCTCGGCGTCGCCGGACTGTAAGGCCTTGTTCCATCCGTCGAAGAGCGCGGCGATCTGCTTCTCCGTGGGCTTGGCGTACGTGTTCTTGGCGGGCTTGGCGTACGCGGACTTCGGGGCTGGCGCCTGGGCTGCGCCGTTGGAAGCGGCCATGGCGACTCCCACGGTCACTGTGGCAGCCGCGGCGAGTGCGGTGGTGGTGACGACTGTGGCACGTATGCGGCTCTTGCGGTTCATCTCAACTCCAGTGCGGTAGCGGTCACTTCCGCCGTTCGTGTCCTCTGTGGCGGGAGTGACCCCAGACTTGCCGAGCACTGGTCAGGGGGGATTCAAGAGACGTACAGGTTGTGGCCAAAGGTCGCCCATTTTCTGGTTCCCCGGTCCTGGGCGGCGGAGGGCCCTGCGGTGCTCAGACCGCGGGCTGCGCGAGGAAGACTCGCTCCAGCAGGGTGTGCAGGGTGTCGCGCTCCTGGGCGGTGAGGCGGTCCAGGCCTTCCTGGGTGGCCTGCATCTTGGCGCGGATCGCGTCGGTGGCGCGTTCGCCCTCCGTGGTGAGTACGACGTTCTTGACGCGTCGGTCGGAAGGGCTTGGTTCGCGGCGGACCAGGCCGCGCTTCTCCAGGCGGTCGATGATGCCGGTCATGTTCGACGCGTCGCAGGTCAGCGTGTCGGCCAGGGAGCGCATGGCCGCGGGGCCGCGGCGCAGGACGGTCAGGGCCTTGCCCTGGCTGGCCGTGAGGTTCTCGCTGGCCGCCGCGAGCGTGAAGTCGCCGTAGTAGGCGCCGAGCGACAGCGAGAGCAGCTCCATCAGCTGGGCCGTGTCGGTGCGGGGAGAGCCTGTCATGACGGTCACTTTACCTCGTGAAACTTGACGATCTCAAATATCGGCGTCTACGGTCTACCTCGTTGCTTGAGGATATCAAGCATCAAGCTTGTCAAGTAACTCGGCAAGTAACAGCAAGTAGCAGTACGTAACAGCAAGTAACTCAGAGAGAACTGAGAGAGAATCGCCGTGTCCCACGCACATCGCGCCGCGCCCCCACGCGCCTCCGGGCAGACCCTGCTCGTCCTGGCGCTCGGTCTTGCCGCCATGGTCGTCTCGATGATGCAGACCCTGGTCGTCCCGGTCCTGAGCATCATCCAGGCCGACCTCAACGCCACCACGGCGAACGTCAGTTGGGTGACCACCGCCACGCTGCTCTCGGCCGCCGTCTTCACCCCGCTGCTCGGCCGCTTCGGCGACCAGCACGGCAAGAAGCCCACCCTCGTCGGCGTCCTCCTTGTGATGATCGCGGGCTCGGTGCTCGCCGCCACCACCAGCTCCCTGACCTGGCTGATCATCGGCCGCGTCATGCAGGGCGCAGCGACCGCGATCTTCCCGCTCGCCCTGTCCGTCCTGCGCGAGGAGATCAAGCCGGCCAAGCTGCCCGGAGCCATGGCCCTGGTCAGCGGCACCCTCGCCTTCGGCAGCGGGCTCGCCCTTGTCGGTGCCGGACTCCTCACGCAGGGCTCCGACCCCGACTACCACCGGGTCTTCTGGCTCGCGGTGGTGCTCGCCGTCGTGGCGCTCGCCGGAGTGCTGTTCGTGGTGCCGGCCTCGCGCGCGAAGACCGGCGGACGCACCGACTGGCTGGGCGCCCTCACCCTCGCACTGCTGCTCGTGCTGCTGCTTCTGCCCATCTCGCAGGGCCACGAGTGGGGCTGGACCTCCGGCCGGACCCTCGGCGCCTTCGCCGGCGCGATCGTCATGGCGGGGGTGTGGGTCCTGACCGAGCTGCGGGTGAAGGAGCCGATGGTGGACATGAAGATGTTCGTCCACCGGCCCGTCCTCTTCACCAACCTGGCGGGGCTGCTCCTCGGCTTCGCGATGTTCGCCCAGTTCATCGGCGTCTCGTACCTCGTGCAGATGCCCGAACAGCTCACGGGATACGGATTCGGCGCCTCGGTCCTCGACGCGGCCGTCGTCTATCTGCTGCCGACCACCCTCGTCTCGCTGGTGGGCGCCCAGGTCGGCGGGCTGCTCGTGCGCCGGATCGGGGCACGCTTCACGCTGGCCGCAGGCGCCGCCTTCGGCGTGGCCGGCTTCGCCTGGCTGACCGCCGCGCACGGCACCACCGCATCGGTGATCGGCGCGGGCATGGTCATCGGCCTCGCGATCAGCTTCGGCTACGCCTCGATGCCGGCACTCATCGTCGCCAGCGTCCCGGCCCACCAGACCGGCATCGCCAACGGCATCAACTCCATCTCCCGCTCGGTCGGCAGCGCCGTCGCGAGCGCGATGATCACCTCGCTCCTCGCGTCGAAGACCATCGAGCTGCCGAAGGGCATGCCCGCACTGCCGCAGGAGAGCCAGTTCACGCTGAGCTTCGCCATCGCCGGAGCGGCCTTCGCCCTGGTCGTGGCCGTCGCCCTCGTCGGCCTCAGGGCGGCGCACGCGCCGCGAGCCGTCGCGGTGCGCACGGACCGGCCCGCCGCAGCGGAACCCGCCGCCGAACTCGTGTGACGGTCGGACCCCATGCTGTGGCGC
>NZ_JBHYIG010000479.1:0-3297 GCF_042740015.1 Streptomyces sp. NPDC059037 | reverse complement strand
ACCCCCCCACCCTTCCCCCCACCCAGAGCCTTCCTGGTCTCGGGGGCTGGTTGTTGTTTATACGCCCCCGGGCCCCGGCCGACAACACCGCCGGGGCCGTGGTCGACCGCTTGGTCGACCGGGTCGAGCGTCGCCTTGGCCCGCTGGACCACCTCGTCAACACCGCGGGCGTGCTCCGGCTCGGCGAGGCCCGCCGGCTGTCCGCCGCCGACTGGGAGGGCACCTTCGCGGTCAACACCACGGGCGTGTTCCACATGTCGCAGGCGGTCGTCAACCGGATGGTGCCGCGCCGTCAGGGCTCCATCGTCACGGTGGCGTCCAACGCGGCCGGCACCGCGCGCACCCACATGGCCGCCTACTCGGCGTCGAAGGCCGCCGCCACCATGTTCACCAAGTGCCTCGGCCTCGAGGTCGCCGAGCACGGGATCCGCTGCAATCTGGTGGCCCCCGGCTCCACCGACACCCCGATGCTCACCTCGATGTGGCACGACGAGAGCGGGCCGCGCGGCACCCTCGACGGCAAGCCCGAGGAGTACCGGCTGGGGATTCCGCTGCGCAAGCTGGCCCGGCCCGACGACATCGCCGACGCCGTGGTCTTCCTGCTCTCCGACCGGGCCGCGCACATCACCCTGCACAGCCTCACGGTCGACGGCGGCGCCACGCTCGGCATGTAGACCACCGCCGGACCGCCGACCGCACGTAGAAAGGATCTCCATGACCGGCCTGCCCCTCATAGAACCCTACGAGCTGCCGGGCACCGGCGAGCTGCCCGAAGCCGTCGCACCGTGGACCGCCGAGCCGGACCGCGCGGTACTGCTTGTGCACGACATGCAGGAGTACTTCCTCCGGCCGTTCCCCCAGGCCCTGCGGCAGCCGCTGGTGGACAACATCGCCCAGCTGCGCGAGAACTGCGCCTCGCTCGGCGTGCGCGTCGCGTACACGGCGCAGCCGGGCGACATGAGCGACGCCGACCGCGGGCTCCTGAAGGACTTCTGGGGCCCCGGCATGCGGGGGGACTCCGAACACCGCGCCGTCACCCGGGAGTTGACCCCCGCGCCCGACGACTGGGTGTTCACCAAGTGGCGCTACAGCGCCTTCTTCCGCTCGGAACTCCTGGAGCGGATGCGCGCCCAGGGGCGCGACCAGCTGATCCTCTGCGGCATCTACGCCCACCTGGGCGTCCTGATGACCGCGGTCGACGCGTACTCCAACGACATCGAGACGTTCCTGGTGGCCGACGCCGTCGCCGACTTCTCGGCCGAGCGCCACCAGTTGGCCCTCGACTACGCGGCACGCTCCTGCGCCGTCGTCACCACGGTCAAGGAGGTCCTCGCATGACGTCTCGTACGACATCTCGCATGACATCCGACGCCTTCGACAGGGTGCTTGCGGGCGAGGCGCCGCCCTTCGCGCTGATCCACCGTTCGACGGCGGAGGGCGAGGCCCGGCTCGATGTGCTGCTCGGCGAGGTCGACGCCTGGCCCGAGCTCGGCGCGATCCCGCTCCCTGAGGAGGGGCCCCACGGCACGGGCGCCCGGCACGACGTGCTGGCCCTTGTGCCCTACCGGCAGATCCGCGAACGCGGATTCGCGGGCGTCGACGACGGCGCCCCGCTGCTCGCGCTGCGCGTGACCGAACAGGACACCCTTCCCCTCGCGGATGCGCTGGCCCGTCTCCCCCGGGAGCCGACCGACCTCGTGGACGGCCGCTTCGTGCCGGACGACGGGACGTACGCCGCCACGGTGCGCGACGTGATCGCCGACGAGATCGGCACGGGCGAGGGCGCGAACTTCGTCATCCGGCGCTCGTACCGGGCCCGGATCCGCGACTACACGCTGCGCAGCGCGCTCTCCTTCTTCCGCAACCTCCTGGAGACCGAGTCCGGCGCCTACTGGACGTACGTCGTGCACACCGGCACGCGCACCTTCGTCGGCGCGTCCCCGGAGCGGCACGTCAGCCTCAAGGACGGCACGGCGGTGATGAACCCGATCAGCGGGACCTACCGCTATCCGCCCGCGGGGCCCGCGCTGCCCGGGGTCCTGGAGTTCCTCGCGGACGAGAAGGAGACCGACGAGCTGTACATGGTCCTCGACGAAGAGCTGAAGATGATGGCCCGCATCTGCGAGGACGGCGGCCGCGTGGTGGGCCCCTATCTGAAGGAGATGACCCGCCTCGCGCACACCGAGTACTTCATCGAGGGACGCAGCGACCGCGACCCGAGGGAGATCCTGCGCGAGACGCTGCTCGCCCCCACGGTCACCGGGAGCCCCCTGGAGAGCGCCTGCCGGGTGATCGAGCGGTACGAGCCCGAGGGCCGCGGCTACTACAGCGGTGTCCTCGCGCTCATCGGCCGGGACGAGCGGGACGCCCGCACCCTTGACTCCGCCATCCTCATCCGCACCGCCGAGATCGCCGGCGACGGGCAGCTCGACATCGGGGTCGGCGCGACGCTGGTGCGCCACTCCGACCCGGCCGCCGAGGCGGCGGAGACCCGGGCGAAGGCGGCCGGTCTGCTCGCCGCCCTGGAGGGCGGGCGCGCTTCCGGGTACGCCGAGCACCCCCACGTCCGTACGGCGCTCGCCGAACGCAACGCCTCGATCGCCCGCTTCTGGCTCGACGGGCGCGGCGCGCAGGTGCCCCGCCTGCCGGCCCTGGACGGCGCGAAGGTCCTGGTCGTCGATGCCGAGGACACCTTCACCGCGATGCTCCGGCACCAACTGGCCGCTCTGGGGCTCTCCGTGACAGTGCGCGGGTTCGACCAGGCGCACTCCTTCGACGGGTACGACTTCGTCCTCCTCGGCCCGGGGCCCGGCGATCCGCGGGCCGCCGGACATCCGAAGGTCGACCGGCTGCGCGCGGCCGTCGACACGCTCCTCGCCGAGCGCCGGCCCTTTCTCGCCGTCTGCTTCAGCCACCAAGTCCTTTGCACGCGGCTGGGGTTCGACCTGTTCCGCAGGGACACCCCGAACCAGGGCACGCAGCGGGAGATCGATCTCTTCGGTGCGCGGGAGACGGTCGGCTTCTACAACACGTTCGAGGCCCGGTGGAACGAGGACAAGACGGAGTGCGCGGGCGTGGGCCAGGTGGAGCTGAGCCGGGACCGCGAGACCGGCGAGGTGTACGCGCTGCGCGGGCCGCACTTCGCCTCCGTGCAGTTCCACGCGGAGTCGGTGCTCACCCAGGAGGGCGAGCGGATCCTCGCCGAACTGCTGACCCACGTCGCCGAAGGGTGAGGAGCGGGGAGCACGGGGAGGACGGCGCGCGCAACCGGCCGCCGGGGGGGGGGCCCCGCCGCGC
>NZ_JBHYIG010000478.1:1280-3303 GCF_042740015.1 Streptomyces sp. NPDC059037 | reverse complement strand
GGATGGGCGGGTGCTGTCCCGGGTCTGGGGTCTGACTCAGGTGTTGTTTGACCGTGGTGTCTTGGTGTCACAGTGTCGACTGCTGGCCGGGGATGGTGCGTTGTCGGTGCCGGGCCGGCGGGGCGTGTCCCGATAGGGGCCTGCCGATGGTTGTGGCGTCCTCACGTTTCTGACCGCCTGACGCGGCCCGGTGCCGGCAACGCGACACGTCATCGGACCAGAAGGGGAATCGGCATGTCCAGATCGACCATGCCGAGTACGCCCCCTGCTCTGCAGGCCCGTCGTCGCCTTGCAGGGGCTGGTGGGGGCAAGCGCCGGGGTACCCATGTCGCTGCGGTGTTCTCCATGACGGCGGGATACCGCGATCTGTGAAGTGAGCCAGGAAGCGTTGAGCCGTGAGGTGGCCCGAGAGGTCTTCCACCTGGTCATACAGTTACAGCCAGTACCCCGCTCATAGGGGCTGTGACTTTCGCGTGACAAACAGAAGCCCCCCGCCGGTAGCCGGGGGGGGGCTTCTGCGCGCACCGCGTCAGGCGGGCGCGGGGTATGCGTCATGGGCTCCACTGTACTCAGGCTCGCCGCTGTCGAGTACCCGGAGGAGGGATGCGGTGACCACCCGGGTGCTGCGGCCGATGCGCAGTACGCGGCAGGGAAATTCGCCGCGGCGGACCAGGTCGTAGCCCTTCGCCCGGGAGAACCCGAAGGCCCGGGAAGCGTCCTCGACACTGCCGGTTCCGGCCCAGGTCGCGCGGATGCGCGAGGGGCTGTACTGCGCGTCCATGTCCGCTATCACGTCGTTCTGGCTGTGCATGGGTGACTCTTCGGTTCCTTTCAAGACGGCTCTAGTCGCGGAAATATCCCCGGACTCCGGGACGTTCCCCTCTGGCACCGTGATCACAGAGGGGGAGTGGTGGGCCTGAAGCTGTTCAACATGGCGGGCGGCGTGAGTGAGGTCATGCCGCGTCTGGCTGGAGTCGAGGCGGATGTGCAGGACCTCGTCGAGGCGCACATGGAGACGATGCTGGGCGTCACGTTCATTGCGAGCGAGTACGTCATCGACTGCGTCGACGGCGGGCGGATCGACTCGCTGGGTCTCGACGAGAACGGCGCACCCGTGATCGTCGAGTACAAGCGCGGCACCGACGCAGGTGTGATCAACCAGGGCCTCTACTACATGGCTTGGCTGACGAACCACAAGGACGCCTTCCGGAGTCTGGTCCGCGACCGGCTCGGGGTGACGGCCGCGTCCCAGGTCCTGTGGAGCGCACCGCGTCTGATCTGCGTGGCCGGCGACTTCACCCGCTACGACGCGCACGCCGTTCGCGAGCACCGGCGCTCGATCGACCTGGTCCGCTACCGGTACTTCGGCAGCGACCACTTCGGCCTTGAGACCGTGGCCTCTGTCATGGGGCACTCGGCTCAGGCCAAGCGGGTACGCTGCCGCGCGGCCGGGGTGAGGCCGGTCCGGAAGCAGGGCGGTGCGATGGCCGAGCTGGCCAAGGCGGTCGACGAGGTCCTGGTCGGACTCGGGGACGGCGTCACCCGGGTGCAGCGCAAGCAGTACCGCGCCTACCGACGACTGCGGAACTTCGCCAGCCTCTGCCCGCCGCAGCAGACCAAGCTCCTCGTCTATCTCAAGGCAGACCCGAAGGAGGTCGACCTCGTCCCCGGCTTCACCCGAGACGTGACGGGGCTCGGCCACCACGGCACGGGCGACCTGGAGCTGCAGTTGCGTACGGAGCGGGACCTGGAGCGTGCCCAGGACCTGTTCCGCCTCAGCTACACGGCGGCATAGAGATCTCTCGCTGGAGCGCCGGCATAGGCGTGGTGTGGAGTTGTGGGCTGTCGTCGTGATGCTGCCTTTCGACGTGACGGGCGGGGAATGGCGGTGGACCACTAATGGTGCGGAGGGTGGCCCCCGTTTTGGAAACGGGGTGGGGGGGGAACGATAACCCCCCCCCCCCCCCCGGGGGGGTCAACGGGCGGCCCGGGGGGGGGCGCGCGCGTTTGGGGGGTTTGTGTT
>NZ_JBHYIG010000478.1:0-1270 GCF_042740015.1 Streptomyces sp. NPDC059037 | reverse complement strand
GGGCGGTGCCCCACAATGGGTGCGGACGACCCCCGGTTTTGCTAACCGGGGATCGTCTGCTACGTATCGCCCTGCAGCCCAGGCGGGTGCTTCAAGCGGCGCGCCTTGGACGGGCAGCGCGTAGTGCTCTGTACGTTCTGGCGCAAGGGGAGGGCAGACAACCGCCGAGAGGAATCCGCGTGCTGAGCACCCCCCGAGCCAACGACCACGCCCCCTACAGCAAGAGGCCCGTCGGCTCGTATCGCAGGACCAGGGTCTGAGTCGATAGCACGAAGCCAGACACGCGGTGGTGACCGAACGCCTGCGCTGGACTGATGTACCGGGAGTGGCTGTCCGGGCTATCGAAGAGAAGACCGGGCCGATTGTCGACGTGACGCCTGTTGAAGGCGGGTTCAACAGCGAGATCGCCGTGCGCGTGGATACCGCCAGCGGACCGGTGTTCGTCAAAGGGCTACGTGCGGAGCACCCCCGGGTCTGGACGCAGCGCCTGGAGGCGCAGATCGCCGCGTTGACGGACGGCCTCGCTCCCCGGCTGCTCTGGCGCCTGGAGGCGGCCGGTTGGGATCTCCTTGGCTTCGAATTCGTCAGCGCGCGCCCTGCGGACTTCTCCGAGGGGTCACCGGATCTGCCCCTGCTCGCTGACACGCTTACTGCCCTGGGCCGCCTTCAGGCGCCAGATCTCGATCTCAAGCGGGCCGAGGACCGGTGGCGGCCGTACGTTGATGAGGAGGACGTACTCCGGTTCTTCGCAGGAAACTCGCTGTGCCACACCGATTTCAAATCCGGAGAACGTGCTGGTGGCTGGCGGACGGGTACGGCTGGGTGACTGGGCATGGGCCACGGTAGGAGCACCTTGGATCGACTCCGCCGTCTGCGCGGTCTGGCTGATTGCGACCGGCAAGCAATCCCCGCGCGAGGTTGAGGCGTGGACCGCGCGAATTCCGGCTTGGCGCACCGCGCCGATCGAAGCCGTCGCAGCCTTCACGGCAGCCAACGCCTGCATATGGCAGGAGATCGCTAAGGACGCCCCGGGCGACTGGTCATCGAGCTTAGCTGCAGCGGCGACGCAATGGGCGCACCATCACGGCGCGGCATGAGCCGAGGAGTTGACGAGAGCCCGACTTAGGGCCTGTCGCTCCGATCACGAGAACCGGGCGTGGGGTGGTGCCGCCCGCCCCCCCCCCCCACCCCCCCCAGACGCCAACGGCCCGGGTGGGCAACGTCCCCGGGAAAAACAGAGGTGCCCCAAGGCCCGCCAGGAATGAGAGAC
>NZ_JBHYIG010000477.1:0-3324 GCF_042740015.1 Streptomyces sp. NPDC059037 | reverse complement strand
TAACCCCGTGGCCCCGGCGGGGCGGTGGGGGGGTGCGCGCGGCTCGCCGGTCAGGGGGTCCAACACGCAGAGGGTGTGTACGCGGTCCCCCTCGTCGGCGAGCGCCGGTTCGTAGCCGCGCCCCTTCTCGGTGAGGCAGTGGATCAGGACGGGGCCGTGGAAGCGTTTCGCGCGGCGCAGCGCCGACTCGACGGCGCCGACGTCGTGCCCGTCGATCGGCCCGACGTACTTGAGCCCCAGGTCCTCGAACATGCCCTGCGGTGCGAAGGCGTCCTTGAAGCCCTTCTTGGCGCCGTGCAACGACTCGTACACGGTGTGCCCGATGACGGGAGTGCGCTGGAGTATGTCCTTGCCCCAGGCGAGCACCCGCTCATAGCTGTCGGTCGTACGCAGCGTGGCGAGGTGGTTCGCGAGGCCACCGATCGTCGGGGCGTACGAACGCTCGTTGTCGTTCACGACGATGATCAGCGGCCGGTCCTTCGCGGCCGCGATGTTGTTGAGCGCCTCCCACGCCATGCCGCCGGTGAGCGCGCCGTCCCCGATGACGGCGACCACATGCCCGCGCTCGCCGAGCACCTGGCGCGCCTTGGCGAGACCGTCGGCCCAGCCGAGCGCGGTCGACGCATGGCTGTTCTCGACGATGTCGTGCTCGGACTCCGCACGCGAGGGATAGCCGGAGAGGCCGCCCTTGCCACGCAGCTTGGAGAAGTCCTGCCGCCCCGTGAGCAGTTTGTGTACGTAGCTCTGGTGGCCGGTGTCCCAGACGATGCGGTCGACCGGCGACTCGAAGACCCGGTGGAGGGCGATGGAGAGTTCCACCACCCCCAGATTGGGCCCGAGATGGCCGCCGGTTCTGGCGACCGCGTGCACCAGGAACTCCCGGATCTCCTCGGCCAGTTCGTCGAGCTCGGCCTCGGTCAGCGCCTTCAGATCCCGCGGCCCCCGAATGGTGTCCAGAATGGTCATGCTCGGGCCCCCTCTCTGGTTTGTTCAGCTCACGGTGACGGCGGGCAGCCCTGAGGCGATGCCGTCGTCCTCCATCTGTGCGGCGATCTTCATCGCCTCTTCGATGAGGGTCTCCACGATCTTCGACTCGGGCACGGTCTTGATGACCTCGCCCTTGACGAAGATCTGCCCCTTGCCATTGCCGGACGCGACACCGAGATCCGCCTCACGGGCCTCCCCAGGACCGTTGACGACACATCCCATGACGGCGACGCGCAGCGGCACCTCCATGCCGTCGAGGCCCGCCGTGACCTCGTCGGCCAGCTTGTACACGTCCACCTGCGCCCGCCCGCAGGACGGGCAGGAGACGATCTCCAGGCGCCGTTGGCGCAGGTTCAGCGACTCCAGGATCTGGATGCCGACCTTGACCTCCTCGGCGGGCGGTGCGGACAGCGAGACCCGGATGGTGTCGCCGATGCCCTCGCTCAGCAATGCCCCGAAGGCGACCGCCGACTTGATCGTGCCCTGGAAGGCCGGACCGGCCTCCGTCACGCCGAGGTGCAGCGGATAGTCACAGGCGGCGGCCAACTGCCGATAGGCGTTCACCATCACGACCGGGTCGTTGTGCTTCACCGAGATCTTGATGTCCCGGAAGTCGTGCTCCTCGAAGAGGGACGCCTCCCAGAGGGCCGACTCGACCAAGGCCTCCGGAGTGGCCTTGCCGTACTTCTTAAGAAGGCGCGCGTCCAGCGAACCCGCGTTGACGCCGATCCGGATCGGCGTACCGGCCTGGGAGGCGGCCCGCGCGATCTCCGCGACCTTGTCGTCGAACTGCTTGATGTTGCCCGGATTCACACGCACCGCCGCACAGCCCGCGTCGATCGCCGCGAACACATACTTCGGCTGGAAATGAATGTCGGCGATCACCGGGATCTGCGACTTGCGCGCGATCGTCGACAGCGCGTCCGCGTCATCCTGCGTCGGGCACGCGACCCGCACGATCTGGCAGCCGGACGCCGTCAGCTCGGCGATCTGCTGCAGCGTCGCCCCGATGTCGGACGTACGCGTCGTCGTCATCGACTGCACCGAGACGGGCGCACCGCCCCCCACCGCCACCGGCCCGACCTCGATGCGCCGCGAGACGCGACGCTCCGCGATCGGCCGGACCGGCAGCTCGGGAAGGCCCAGTGAGACGGGCGTTCCAGGGGTCATGACGTCACCCGCGGTTTCCGGAGACCGTCTCACGGGCGGCGCGGAGGGACTCCTTGAGGGAGCCCATGGTGGCGAGTACGGCGGTCGGTTCGTAGCCGCAGTGCGCCATGCAGTTGGCGCACCGCGGGTCCTTGCCGCGGCCGTACTTGCTCCAGTCCGTCTCCTCGATGAGCTCCCTGTACGTCGGGACGTACCCGTCGCTCATCAGATAGCAGGGGCGCTGCCAGCCGAAGAGCGAGTAGTTCGGGATCGCCCACGCGGTGCAGGAGAAGTCCGCCTTGCCCTCCAGGAAGTCCAGGAAGAGCGGCGAGTGGTTGAGCCGCCAGCGCCGCCGGTTGCCGCCCGCGAAGGCCTTCTTGAAGAGTTCGCGGGTCTGCTCGACGCCCAGGAAGTGCTCCTGGTCCGGCGCCTTCTCGTAGGCGTAGGCGGGCGACAGCATCATCTCGTCGACCTGCAGCTCGTCATTGAGGAAGTTGAGGACCTCGATGATGTTCTGCGGCGTGTCGTTGCTGAAGAAGGTGGAGTTCGTGGTCACCCGGAAACCTTGCTTCTTGGCTTCCTTGATGGCCTCCACCGCCTCGTCGAACACGCCCTCCTTCGCGACGGATTCGTCGTGCCGCTCCCGCATTCCGTCGATGTGCACGGCGAACGCGAAGTACGGGGAAGGCGTGAACTTCTTCAGCTTCTTGCGCAGCAGCATGGCGTTGGTGCAGAGGAAGACATACTTCTTCTTCGCCACCAACTGCCGCACGATCTCGTCGATCTGAGGGTGCATCAGCGGTTCGCCGCCTGCGATGGACACCATCGGCGCACCGGATTCCAGGACGGCGCCCACGGCCTGGGCCACCGGCATGCGCTGCTTGAGCACACCGGCCGGGTGCTGGATCTTTCCGCATCCCTCGCACGCGAGGTTGCACGCGAAGAGCGGCTCCAACTCGACGATCAGCGGGAACTTCTCCCGCTTGCGCAGCTTCTGTTCAAAGAGATATGTCGCGACCTTGACGGTCTGGCGCAGCGGCATGGCCATCTGGCTCACCTCCGGGGGAGCAAAGAAGAACGGTGCCATTCGAAGAAAGCGGGAAGCACGGCGCGAAGAACGCGGAAAGCTGATATTCCACCGCGCACCGTGCCGATACGGACCAGTTCGTGCTGTGGGGTGTCAACGAC
>NZ_JBHYIG010000476.1:0-3354 GCF_042740015.1 Streptomyces sp. NPDC059037 | reverse complement strand
CATCGACCCAACCTGCGAGTCAACTGGTTGGGCAGACAGGTTGGGTGGGGAGGGTTAGCCTGATGGCATGGCAGAGCAGCGAATGAGGATCGTCGAGCAGGACCTAGGCCCGTGGGTAGTTGAGATGGAGTGGCCAGAGGGGCAGACGCAGGGGGGCCCTGGTGTGCTCGTGGTGCGTCCGGCGGATCCCGAGAGCTACCCGCCGGGAGGCATCAGCTCGACCGTGCTCCGTGACATCGACTTCCGCGACGCGTTGAGAACCCTTCGCCGACAGGTTCAGTTCTCGGACCGGTGGGAGTCCCGCCAGCCGGAATACACATCCAAGGATCTTCGCGAGTCGTTGGCTGCCGGGGTTTCGGACAAGTACCTGTCTCAGTTGGCTTCTGTCTACATCACGGTTGTAGAGCGCGGGCAGTCCGGCCCTCTCGTGCATCTGGCGGAGATGATTGGCAAGAGTGCGTCAACGATCAAGGGGCACCTTTGGCAGGCACGAAAGCGTGGACTAATGGAGGGCTCGCCAGGTAGAGCCGGTGGGCTGCTCACAGAAAAGGCAAAGGAAGCCCTGAAAGGTAAGAGCACGTAATCGGCAGCAAAATTAGGGCCCCGGTCATTTCTGCTGGGGTCTTTCTTTATGCCCTCAGTCCAGTAGGGGGGTGCCCCCCCTGGCTCGCTCGGTCTCTGCAAGCCAGTCCCCACCTGAACCAGACCCCCGCCTCTCCATCGGTCGGGGTCTCTCTCGCTGCCACGGGTTGCCATCCGGTACACCGCTCCCGCCTTCCCTGGACCCCTGGGTACTCCAGCTTGACAGGACTCCGGGTCTTATTGGATCCCCTCACTAGGAGGGCCGGTCAACCATTCGGATGTTCCGAATGGATGGATCCACCGGGAGTGCAGATCACTGAATACCCCTCCTGGTCAGACGGCAGCTCATGTCCCCTAGCGATGCCGACATCAACAATGAAACAGAGGGCTGGCTGAACAGTTCAGATCAACAGTCCGGGCTGTACTTCTCAGATCCTAATAGACCGGTTCAGACGTCTTAATCGAGTCGCCCAGGTAAGCGTTCCGACTGTTTATCAATCATGTCTTCAGATGCTTCACGAGTGCTTATTAATTTCTGTTTACGAAGCGTGATGATGCGCACAGGGGTAGGGGGAGGGGTCCGGATATCCGCGTTACATTGATCGGGACGTGATAGCAAGTGAGATCCTGTACGGGTCTCCGTGGCATTTGGGTACCCAATATTGGGGCCATTTAGGGCGTGTGACGATTATCACGGGCCCTTGGGGCTACTGGGTATGAGGGCTCTCGGGGTCGAATCCGAGTGCAACTCGGGATCCTTATTTTCAGTGCGGACATGAGGAAACCCCCGCCAGAAGGCGGGGGCACTCTCATTTACTTCAATTGAAACCGTCAGTGGATGTCCAGGGGGGGCGGCTTAGAGGCCGTCGTACTCCATGTGTCTTTCGTTCTTCAGCTCTTGCGATTCCTGGTGTGTAGCCACCATGTCCTGAATGGTCTTCCTGAAGGTTCTATGCACGGATTGGTCGTATTCCTTGGAGTCGTACTCCGTACCTTCAGTACTCGCGATTTCTGTTGGTGCTACCAGGACGAACAGGGGCCCGTCCATCTCCTTCAGGCCTACTGAGATGAGCCGGAAGCCAGAGCGGTGAAGGAACGGCCCTCTGTCATCCCACGACGGCATGCGCTCCCACTTTTGCCGGTAGGTCTCGCCGGTCCCATGTTCGGCCCAGTGGCCAGGCTTGTACGGCTCCGCTTCGAGCTTGGTCAATAGGTCTTGGTTCTCTTCCATGGACTCCGTGAGGGAGGTGAGAACCACAGGGTTGGATGCAGCCTTGATTGCGGCCATGAGGTTTTCATGGGCGAGCTTCAGTTCCTTGATCTGCTTCCTGTTGTCGATTCCAGGAACCCATGTCCGGGCCATGACTTCCTTGTCCCCAATCCTGTGTAGGAAGCCGGATTCAAGTTCCTGCAACAAGAGGTCCTTGGGCCAAGAGGCCTGGTAGCCGCAGGCCTCGCCCTTAACGGTGCGAGACCCGCACCGGTAGTAGTAACTGGTTCGGGTCCCGATCACCTCACCATTTCGGACCTGCTTGTTAGTCCGCTTGTCTGGGTACTGCTTGACCCCACACGGGCACAGGAAGGGGCCAGACGTGGGGTCACTGTTTCCTCGAATGCCGCTACGGCTACTGCTGAGTTTTTCCAACACCGTTTGCAGTTGGTCAAACTCTTGGTCGGTGAGAATAGGTTCAGCCCACCTGGCGGGTTGCCCTTTTCGAAGCAGCGGTGCGCCCTTGTGCATGGCCACGCCTTTAAGGGTTGGTTTCCGAAGGATGGCCCCCAGTGAACTTGTCTGCCACTTAGACCCACGAACCTTCGCCTTAGAGTTCGCCTTCTTCTCTGTGGCATTGACGTTCCGCTGATGATCCTTGGGTGTCAGAATGCCCCGCTGGTTCCAGTCGCGTACGACCTTTCCCATAGACCAGCCTTCGAGGACGAGTCTTTCGTAGGCTTGTCGAACCAGCTTTGAAGTAACTGGGTCGAGGAACAGCTTGTACCTCAGTTTCCCGTCGTCCTGTTCCACCGGAACGGGGCGGTAGCCGAATGGCCAAGCGCCCCCGCCCCAGAGATCGGAGTTTCGGAATGAGGCGGTCTGGTTCTTCCTCTTGTTGGAAATCGTCTCCCGGAACTTCTGTGCCTGGGATGCCTTGACGTAAGCGATGAGACGTCCGTCGGAAGTGTGGATATCCAAGGACGGGTCATCTAGGCAGATGATTTCCTTACCCGCTTCATGGCATTTCTGTGCGAACTGTTCCCAATGCCATTGGTCTCGGGTGATCCGGTCGAGAGCAGTGAGCATGATTGCATCCCACTCATTCCAGAGTGGTTCCCTCATCCATTTACCCAGAGACTTCCGGTCGGCCAGGTTGACCGAGCCGGACACCGTGGCATCAACCACGTCCCCCACCACGGGGCAACCTGTGCCAGCAAGGGCAGCGTCCTGGTCATCGTTCTGGCGGTCCAGTGACGAACTGGATTCGGTGTCACGGCTGATCCGTCGAACCTTCAGCACCCTCATGCCGCGTTCCAGGTGCGGGTATCCGTGCATCCTGTGCCCCCCTCGGGCCCGTGCCGCTCCCCCTCGGGCGCGGCTCAGAGAGGCCAGTGTAAGACCTTCAGACTGAGGAGTGGATCAACTTCCCGTGGAGTGTCGAGCCGCCCGTCGTGAAGCGTGCGGGGCAGGTTCTCGACGCCTGAACACGTGAACAGAATGGGGGGGGGGGGGCGCGCGGGGGGGGGGGGGCGGGGCGGGGCGCGCGCGCGGGGCGCGAG
>NZ_JBHYIG010000475.1:0-3514 GCF_042740015.1 Streptomyces sp. NPDC059037 | reverse complement strand
TGGCTGGAGCGGGCCTCGTTCGGGTGATTCTCCTTCCCCAACCCCGCCCCTACCCCAAACACCGCGGATTCGCGGCGATGTCTCCCGCCCCTCGAGTACGCCCATACGTTGCGGGTGTTGACCGACGGAATGCGCGCCGCGGCGGGCGCCGGGCACTTCGGCGACAGAGAGCAGGATCTGGATGTGCGCTGCCAGATGATGTTCGGCGCGCTGTGCGAGGCGGGCATGCTCCTGGCCCGTTCGCCCGACCCCGCCTCCGCCCTCACCTCGGTGACGGCGGAGGCCGAACGGCTGCTTTCGGCGCTGGCTGCCCCCGAGACCCTTCTCGGGGGCAGCCCTTTGGACCTTCTCGGCGGCAGCCCCTTAGACCTTCTCGGGTGCTGCCTCCTCGGCGGGCAGGCTGTCCATGAAGGAGGAGACGGAGAACACCGCGTTCCCCGGGCCCGCCGGGCCGTAACCGGGCGGCGACGTCAGGCCGTTGGCCTCCATCGTCGCGCGGTACGCCTCGAGCAGGCGGACGTGGTACTCCAGCGGCGCGCCCTGCGGGTTGGCCTTGCCCAGCGGCGTCGTCGGCTCCGGGCACCAGGTGGTGAAGCGCGGGGTGATGCCGCGCGACATGAAGTACTGGAGCCCCTCGACGGTGGAGTCGATGGCCTCGCCCACCGTCTTGAAGCCGAACGGCTCGGCCATCTCCACGCCCGCCACGAAGTTCGGGATCACATTGCGCGGGCCGAAGACCTCCGCGGAGTCCAGGATGCGGCGGTGCCACTCGTCACGGCCGACATAGCGCTCCTTGCCGGGGCAGTACCGCTCGAACAGATACGGGTCCCACACCTCGTAGTTGGGGTGGTAGATCCGCACGCCGTAGTCGTGGAAGCGCTGCACGTCCGCCTTGGGGAGCGCCTGTGCCACGACCTTGCCGATCCAGCGGCCGGGGAAGCGCTCCTCGATGGCTTTCGCGTACTGACCGTAGAAGTCCGCCTCGTCCTTGCCGCCGACCTTCGAGGTGACGGCGCCGCCGGTCAGTGTGTAGGCGGTGGAGGACTTGTTCGTGTCGTACTTGTCGATGATGGCGAGCGCTTCGAGGACCTCGTCGACGGGCTTCACGCCCGTGTAGGGGCGGCCCGCCGCCTTGTGCTGGCGCCAGTTGTGGTTGATGTCGCAGTACTGGCACTCCTCCTTGGCGCCGAAGTACTGGCAGACGCGGAAGACCGTCAGATAGATGAGGTAGCCCCACTGGATGGTGGGTGCCACCTCCATGACCGACTTGCCGTTCTCCAATGTGTGCCGGTAGTAGTCCGGCATCGGCGGCAGGCCCACGTCCGAGATGCGCACGCCGTCCAGATAGAGGCCGAGGACGCCGTCGTCGTCCGCCGCCACGCGGTACGGCGATGACGGGTTCACGCGGACCGAGACGACCGTGCGGCGCAGTTCGTAGGGACCGCCGGTGAGGACGATCTCCTCGGGCGGGCGGCGCAGGGCCGCGGCGCCGAGCTCGGGGAGCGTGCCGTGGTCGAAGGAGAAGATGAAGTACGACTTCGGCTTGACGTCGCCGTCCTCATTGTCGCTGAGCGCCGATTCGTCGAAGGCGATGCCTCCCCTGAGCAGGTCTTCCTTGATCACCGCCTCTCTGGGCACGTGCGGGAACCGCTCCATGAGTGACTCGACGAGCTGGGTACGGCTCTCGCTGCGGCTTGCCATCGGCCGGGCACCTCGGATCCTGTCGGTGAATTGTGCTTTCCCGTGGCCCCCACGCTAATACCCGTCCCGTGCGCCGCGGATCCGACTCCGGTCTCAGCCGGTCTCAGACCTCGGTGGTAGCCCTGCGTGACGTGCCTCCCTCCACGGGGTGGCCGGGAACCTCGCGGCACCGGCCTGCCGTTGTCCCTGCATGAACGAGCTGGTTCCCGGCGGCAATGTGCCGCTGCCCGACGGCGCGGTCACCCTGCGTGTGCCCGGTCCCTTCGACCTGTCCGTGATCGTCACCGGCGACAGCGGGAAGGTCGCGGGCGACGGCGACTTCGTCTTCTACAACCAGCCCGCGACGTCCGGCGCGCGCCTCCAGGGCGACACGGTGACCGTCGACGGGCGGCGCCTGCGCGCCGGTGCCAGCCGTGTCACCGTGGCCGTGAGCCCCGCCGATCCGGGCACTCCCCTGGAGCGGCTGCCCGGCATCGCACTTCAGGTGCACGGTCCCGGCGGGCAGCTCGTCGCCCGCTTCACCCCGCCGCGCCCCGGCCGCGAGACCGTGCTGCTGCTCGCGGAGATCTACCGCAGGGGTCCCGTCTGGAAGCTGCGGGCACTCGGTCAGGGGTACGCGGACGGGCTCGCGGGGGTGGCGCGGGACTTCGGGGTGGATGTGGCGGAGGACGATGCGCCGCCGGCACCGCAGCCTCCGCCGCTCCCGTCGTCGGCACCCGCGCCTCACGCCCCGTCGCCGCCGCTCCCCTCAGCGGCGCCCGACCTCGCCGCGCCTCCCGGCCTGGACGGATTCCTCCCCCTGGTGAACGCCGCGCGCGGAAAGGCCGGGGTGCCGCCGGTCACGCTCGACGCCCGGCTGACGGCGGCGGCGAGCACGCACGCCGCCGGTATGGCGGCCCGGTCGGCGCTCAGCTCGGAGAACGCGGACGGTTCGTCCCTCTACCAGCGGGTCGTCGCGGGCGGGTACACGTATCTCACCATCGGCGAGCACCTGGTCTCCGGGCCGCGGACACCCGCCGAGTTCGTGGAGTACTGCCTCTCGGGCGAGCAGTCGCGGCGTACGGTCCTGGACCGGGCGTACACGCAAGTGGGTGTGGCCCAGTGCGTCGACGGCCGCTCCGGGGACGTCTTCTGGACGGCGGTGTGGGCCACCCCGCTCACTCCGCGGGGCCTGGCCGACTGGGCTTCCGCCGTGCTGCGGCTCACCAACGCCGAGCGGACGGCGGCCGGTCTGCGGCCCCTGTCCCCCGACCCTCTCCTCACCGTGGCCGCTCAGGGGCACAGCACGGACATGGTCGCGCGCGCCTTCTACTCCCACACGTCGCCGGACGGCGGCGAACCCTGGCACCGTGCGTCCGCCGCGGGCAGCGCGCACCGCGCGATAGGCGAGAACATCGCCTGCGGGCAGCGCAGTCCGGCCGAGGTGGTGGACGGCTGGATGAACAGTCCCGGCCACCGGGCCAACATCCTCAAGCCCTCCTTCACCCACCTCGGCGTCGGCTTCGCGGGCGGCGGTTCGGCAGGCACCTACTGGACCCAGCTCTTCGGCGGCTGAGCAACCCGGGCGACGCGGACGGCGTCTGCTTGCAGAGCGGGCCGGGGCGCGAGGTGGGGCCTTCGCGCCCCGGCCCGCGTCCACGTCACGGCCGGGTCCCTCGGCAAGGATGCCCCCGTCCGGGCCCCTCCGCCGGAATCACCGGCCGGGCCCGTCAGCCGACCGCCACCGGACACCCCGCCCGCCCGCGCCAGGACGTGCGTTGAGGCCTCACGCACCGGCCCGCGTCCGCATCACAGCCTGGCCCATCAGCAAAGG
>NZ_JBHYIG010000474.1:0-3586 GCF_042740015.1 Streptomyces sp. NPDC059037 | reverse complement strand
GTCCGCGAGGGACATCGCGGGCCGGGCGGGGGAGGGGGCTTGCGGTACCGGTGGACAGCGGAGGGTGTCCGTCAGATCCTGTCGCCTCTCGCCCGGCGATGCAGGAGCCAGGTACCGCCCGCGGCGGCCACGGCAAGCGCCGCCACACCCGCCGCGGTCTGCACGGGGTCGGGGCCGAGAGCGCCGCCGACCCCCGTCTTCACATGTCCCTTCGGGGTGAGCTGCTGCTCACGGGCGGCGGCCGTGGACGTGATCGTCACGACCAGATCGCCCGCCACCTCCTTGCCGCCCGAGCCGGAGCCCGAGCATTTCGCGACGATCTCGTAGGTGCCGGGCTGCGCCGACGGCGGCACCTTGAACTGCCCGATCGCGTTCTCCTCGTGCGTGCTCGGCGCCAGCGTGAAGGCGCCCGCGCCCACCGCGCTCGCGTCGCCCGTCGCGGTCCCGTCGCTGCCGCACGCGGTGGTGTTCACCGTGACGGTGGTGCCGGGAGTGACCGTGGACGGAAAGACCTCCAGGCCCCCGCCGGCGGCGAGCGCGGCGGGCGGCGCGAGCAGACCCGCCGATGCGACGGCTAGCGCGGCGGTGGTCAGCAGGCGGGCTGTGCGCATCGTGCTCGCTCCTCCGAGGGGCCTTCAGAGGGCACGGCCCGCGGCAACCCCAAGTGCCGCTGCGTCGGTCGAACCCCGCTCTACCGAGGTAAGTGGCACTTGCCGGAGCACGCCTCCTGAAGATCCGTCAGAAACTCTGCGGCGGAGCGGCTTCTGACGTTTCGACGGATACGTTCCAGCAGGTCACCCGGCGTGTCGCGGGGAAGAATCCGAAGGGGGTGCGGGGCGCCTGTGAATGGGTGACCCGGGCGCCCCGCGAGGGACCTGATGCCGGCTCAGACCCTGTCCCAGGGGGCGCTCTCGTACGCCTCCGTCACGGCCCGCATCAGCTTCGCGTCGACCGCGAACTTCGTGTCGTCGATCCGCCGCACCGGCGCGATGCCGCGTGCGTTGGTGACGAAGGCGGCCGTGTACGACGGCAGGTCCGCGAGGGTGACCGGGCCGTGCCGCGTGGGCAGCCCCGCGTCCGCGAGACGTGGCTCGATCAGCTGCATGGTGATGCCGGCCAGGCAGGGGGCGTCCGGCCAGACGACCTGCGTCCCGTCGTAGAACGCGATGTTCGTGACGGCGCCCTCGCTGATCGTCCCGTCGGGCCCGGTGAGCAGCGCGTCGTCGAAGCCGGCCCGCCGCGCGAGCTCTCCGTAGCGGGCCTGTCCGAAGCCGCCCAGGTGCTTGATGTGCGGGAAGGGCCGCAGGTAGGGCACCGACTGCAGGGCCTGCGCGTCGGCCGGCATCCGGCCCGGCGCCCGGACGGTGACCATCACGGTCGGTTCGCCGTCGGCGGAGGCGTGGACGAGGACGCGTACGGACGCGTCGGTGATGTCGTCGCGCAGTACGTGCCGGATGAGGCCGCGGACGTACTCGCCGTCGAGATCATGGCCGAAGAGCTCGCGCGTCGCCGCGCCGAGCCGGGCCAGATGCAGCGCGAGCCCCTGCACCGCGCCGCCCCTGACCTGCATGGCGGTGAAGTGTCCGACGGCGCCGAGCGCGGGCAGGAGCAGCCGGTCGGCGGTGGCGGCCCGGCCGTCGATCTCAAGGCGCTGTACCAGCGCGGGAGTTGTCATGGCTCTCACCGTACGAGGTGGCGGGGACCCCGCGGAGACCCGCTCTTGAAGCCCGGCGCGAGATCGGCCACGGGAGCGACTTGACCTCAAGCAAGGTTGAGATACGAGGCTCTTCCCCATGACTCAGAACACGCCTGCACACGACACGCCCGCACACGACGCGCCCGCACACGACACGCCCGCACAGGACACAGCTGCCGTCGGCGCAGCTGCCACCACCCCCTTGCGCGTCACCGTCATCATCGGCAGCAACCGCGAGGGCCGCTTCGGGCCGACCGTCGCCGACTGGCTGCTGTCCCGGCTCGGCGAGCGCACGGACTTCGAGGTGGACGTCGTCGACCTGGCCGATTCCCGGCTGCCGACCGCGCTCTCCTTCGACCCGTCGCCCGAAGTGGTCGCCGAACTGGAGAAGGTCACCCCGAAGCTGGCCGCCGCCGACGCCTTCGTCGTCCTCACCCCCGAGTACAACCACTCCTACCCCGCGTCGCTGAAGGCCCTCATCGACTGGCACCACGCCGAGTGGCGGGCCAAACCCCTCGCCTTCGTCTCCTACGGAGGGCTCTCCGGCGGCCTGCGCGCGGTCGAGCATCTGCGCCCGGTCTTCGCCGAGCTGCACACCCACACCATCCGCGACACCGTCTCCTTCCACAACGCGGGCGGCCTCTTCGATGCCGACGGCACCCACAGGGACCCGACCGGTCCCGACGCCGCCGCGAAGGCGATGCTCGACCAGCTGCAGTGGTGGGCCTGGGCGCTGCGCAGCGCCAAGGATGTGCGCCCTTACGGCAGTTGAGGACTGAAGTTGGCCCCCGAAGGGGCGCGGGAACTGCGCGACAAGCCCCCACCGGCCCGCGGGTCCAGCACGGCACTTCCAGTGGAGCTCTCAGCCGTCGGCCTCCGGCAGGTGCACCGCCGCCACGGCCCCGCAGGGCTCCGCATTGCTCAGCTCCACGCGCGCGCCGATCACCTGCGCCTGGCCGAACGCGATGGTCAGACCGAGGCCCGTGCCCTGGCCGCGCTCCCGCGCGCCGGTCTGGAAGCGCCGCGGGCCGTCCGCGAGGAGATGCTTGGGGAAGCCGGGTCCCTGGTCGCTGACCGTGACCACGGGCCCGGCGACCCGCACCTCCACCGGGTCCGCGCCGTGCCTGCGGGCGTTCGCCACGAGGTTGGCGACGATCCGCTCCAGGCGGCGCGCGTCGGTGCGTACGAAGACGTCGTCAGGGCCCGCGGCGACGAACTTCACCCCGTACCCCGACCGCCGGACGATCCCCTCGACCAGCTCGGCCGGCGGATGCACCTCCAGGTCGGGCCGCTCCACCTCCGCGTCGAGCCGCGCCACTTCGAGCAGATCCTCCGTGAGGGTGCGCAGGGCCTGCACCCGGTCGAGCACGAGCTCCGTGGGGCGGCAGCGGGGCAGCAGCTCGGCCGCCGTGTGCAGCCCGGTCAGCGGGGTGCGCAGCTCGTGGGCGACATCGGCGGTGAAGCGCTGCTCGGCCACCAGGCGCCGCTGCAGGGACGCGGCCATCGTGTCGACCGCGGCGGCCAGTTCGGCCACCTCGTCCTTGCCGTGCCCGGTGCCGCCCTGGACGTCCGGCGACCGCGGATGGCCGATACGGGCGTCAAGATCGCCCTGGCTGATGCGGCGCGCGGTGGCCGCCGCGGTCCGCAGTTCGCGGCTGAGCCGGCTGGCCAGGCCGGCACCGCCGAGCGCGGCGAGCACCACGACCACGGCCCCCGAGACGATCAGCTGCCGGTCGAACTCGGCCATCTCGGCGGCCTGTTCGCCCAGCGGCTCCCGCACGGAAAGGACATGGTCGCCGACCCGCCGCCCCCCCCCCAACGCGGGGGGGGGGGCGCCCCAGTCGTGGGGGGGGGTGCGCCGCCCCGCAACCGCGGCCCCCCCCCCCCGCC